>JAKFFK010000067.1:0-2215 GCA_036675285.1 Paucimonas sp.
ATCGGCAATCACCTGTCGCTTGACACGGTCGATCTTCGTAATTTTTTTGCCAAGATGCAGCGTAATATTGTTTTCTGCATACCAGTCGACATCGTTCAACATGATGTCCTGGATGGTCTGCTCGCCTGCCAGCACCGGCGACAATAGAATGCGGTTGTAATTGGCATACGGCTCGGCGCCGAATACCGTGATGTCATAGACATCCGGCGCAAGCTTGATCAGCTCTTCCAGCGTGCGCACACCGGCCATGCCATTACCCACCATTACCAGCTTCAGCTTTTTCATCACACTTCCTCCTGATTGCCTCATACCCTCTATAAGCAAAAGGAATGCCAGTAACAGCTGAACTCGGCAAGCAACTAGCGCGGGGTGATGCATTGCCGCGATCAACGTTAGCGCAGTGAAAGTGCCAATAAAAATGCAGGCATGCCCTGTCGTGGTGAGTTTTCATGATCCCTTTGGTGCATGCACTGCAGTGATCCATTTTTTAAAGCATTTTTCGTTCTGTCTGCACTTGCAAGATGGCATAGCGCTTGCATAGTGCAATGCATTCCCTCTTTTAGACCGCTAGCGCCTTATGCAAAAATCATCCTTCTGGAAAGCGGGCCACACGCCGACGCTGCTTGCCGCATTTTTTTATTTCGACCTGAGTTTCATGGTCTGGGTGATTCTCGGTCCGCTCGGCATACAGATTGCCAAAGACCTCGGCTTGACTGCTGCACAAAAAGGCATGATCGTCGCAACACCTTTGCTGGCCGGCGCGCTGCTGCGTATCGTCATGGGCGTGCTGGTCGATCATCTGCAGCCGAAGAAGGCGGGCGCCATCGGCCAGGTGATCGTGATTGCCGGCATGCTGTGGGCATGGCTGGGAAACCTGGAGAGTTATTCCAGCGTGCTGACGCTCGGCATCCTGCTGGGCGTGGCCGGCGCTGCATTTGCGGTGGCACTGCCACTGGCGTCGCGCTGGTATCCGCCGGAACATCAGGGCACAGCGCTGGGCATCGCCGGCGCCGGCAATTCCGGCACCGCCTTCGCTGCGCTGTTTGCGCCGGGTCTGGCACTCGCGTTCGGCTGGCAAAATGTATTCGGCTGGTGCCTGATTCCGCTGATCATTGCTTTGATCGTCTATATGGTGTTTGCCAAGGATGCGCCATCCGCCCCGCCACCGAAATCGCTGGCCGAGTATCTGCAGGTACTGAAAGACCGGGATGCCTGGTGGTTCATGTTTTTTTATGGCGTTACCTTCGGCGGATTTTCCGGCCTGGCATCGTCGCTGGCGATTTACTTCAATAGCCAGTATGGCTTGTCGCCGGTCATGGCTGGCTATTTCACCGCAGCTTGCGTGTTTGCAGGCTCTTTGGTACGGCCAATGGGCGGGCGCATTGCTGACCGCATCGGCGGCATCAAGACCTTGTCGATCATGTACATGCTGGCGGCGGTCTTCCTGTTTATTGCCAGCGCGGGTTTATCGTCGGCTGTGATGGCAGTGGTCGTATTCGTGCTGGCGATGCTGGCGCTGGGCACCGGCAATGGCGCCGTGTTCCAGTTGGTGCCGCAGCGCTTCAGGAAGGAAATCGGCGTAATGACCGGATTAGTCGGCATGGCCGGGGGCATCGGCGGCTTTTACCTGGCTTCCAGCCTGGGATATTCAAAGCAGCTGACCGGCAGCTATCAGGTCGGGCTGACCATCTTTGCATCACTGGCCGTGATTGCCCTGCTCGGCTTGTCGATTGTGAAAAACCGCTGGCGCACTACCTGGGGCAGCGCGGCAATGACGACGGCGAAGGTCTAGCGCATATAATTGATCTGAATGAATCGAGACTCTGTCCCCAATTGCCTTTAATTGTCGCCTCAGGCTATGCCACCCATGCCGGAACTCGTGCGCACAACGAGGATTTCGTCGGTATGGTGACGCCGGAAGAGCCGGAACTTTCCACCAAAGGCTTGATCGCGGCCATCGCCGATGGCGTCTCCGGCAATGCAGGCGGACGCCAGGCGGCTGAATACACGGTGCGCGGCTTGCTGGCCGATTATTATGCAACGCCCGACACCTGGCCGGTCACGCAATCGCTCGACCGCGTCCTCAAGGCAATCAATAGCTGGGTCCAGCAGCAAGGCACGGTCCGTTCCGAACTGGCCGGCATGGCCACTACGCTGACCAGTGTTGTGGTACGCGGCAGCTTTTATTACTTTGCCCACGTCGGCGACACCCGTC
>JAKFFK010000143.1:0-2209 GCA_036675285.1 Paucimonas sp.
ATGAAACCACAGGTCGGCGCATTCGTAGAGCAGTTTGGCAGTGTCGCCATCGACCCGGGCATCCTTGGCCGCCATCACGGTTTCGGTGGCTTCTTCGCCGATTTTTTTCAGGATTGCATCATCGCCCTTGGCAAACAGGCGCGTCACATAGGATTTTTCCGGGTCGCCGCCATTGGCAAGCTTGCGCGATTCAATCACATCGGCCAGGCGTTTCAGGGTATCACTCATGGTCTGGTTGCGAGCCGGATGGCGGCCCGTCTATTCCTGGTTAAGTAGGTGCGGCTTGCGCGCTATTTGTAAATGCTGCCGGGATCTTTCAATACCGGATCGACCGCCTGCCATTCACCGCCGTCGTCGGTGCCCTGGAATTGCTGAAAGAAACAGGAATGACGGCCGGTATGACAGGCAATCTTGCCGACTTGTTCCACCTTCAGCAATACCACGTCCTGGTCGCAGTCAAGGCGGATTTCGTGCACTTTCTGAATATGGCCGGATTCCTCACCCTTGTGCCACAATTTCTTGCGCGAACGGCTCCAGTAGACCGCTTCACCCGTGGCGACGGTCCTGGCCAGCGCATCGCGGTTCATCCAGGCAAACATCAATACCTGATTCGTACCGGCTTCCTGGGCAATCACCGGCACCAAGCCCTGCTCATCCCATTTCACATGGTTCAGCCATGCGGTTCTTCCGCTCATGCGAGCCTCATCGGTATGCCGCGTTCGGCCATGAAACGCTTGGCCTCGGCCACCGTATGCTGGCCATAATGAAAAATGCTGGCGGCCAGCACCGCATCGGCATGGCCCTGCTGAATACCGTCGGCCAAGTCTTGCAAGCCGCCGACGCCGCCGGAAGCAATCACCGGCACCGTGACCGCATCCGATACCGCGCGCGTCAGCTGCAAATCAAACCCGCTCTTGGTGCCGTCGCGATCCATGCTGGTCAACAGCAGTTCGCCGACCCCGAGCTTTTCCATTTTCTGCGCCCACTCGACCACATCCAGGCCGGTCGGCTTGCGCCCGCCATGCGTGAAAACCTCCCAGCGACCATCGCCGGTCTTCTTAGCATCGATTGCCACCACAATGCATTGCGAACCATATTTTTGCGACGCATCGAATACCAGTTGCGGATTGGCCACCGCGGCACTGTTGATGCTGACCTTGTCAGCCCCGGCATTGAGCAGGCGTCGCACATCGTCGACCGCGCGCACGCCGCCGCCGACCGTCAGCGGAATGAAAACTTTGGACGCCACTGCCTCGATAATATGCAAAATCAGGTCGCGCTCGTCCGAGGTCGCCGTGATGTCAAGAAAGGTGATTTCATCGGCACCCTGCTCATCGTAACGGCTGGCGATTTCCACCGGATCACCGGCGTCGCGCAGTTCGAGAAAATTGATGCCCTTGACGACCCGTCCTGCGGTCACATCCAGGCAGGGGATGATACGTTTAGCCAGCGCCATACATTCTTTGCTCAAGTTGCCCTGCAGTGAACTACTAGATTTGTTCGGCTTCGCTCAATTCATCGGCGCGCTCCTGCGCGCTGCGCAAATCGAGTGTGCCTTCATAAATCGAACGCCCGCAAATCACGCCTTCGATGCCCTCAAACTGCACCGCGCACAGCGCTTCGACATCCTTGATGCTGTGCACGCCGCCGGACGCGATCACCGGGATCGTCATGCTTTGCGCAAGTTTCACCGTGGCTTCCATATTGATGCCGCCCATCATGCCGTCGCGGCCAATATCGGTGTACACGATCGCTTCGCAACCGTAATCCTCGAATTTTTTGGCCAGATCGATGACCTCATGCCCGGTCAGCTTGCTCCAGCCATCGGTCGCCACCTTGCCATCCTTGGCATCGAGGCCGACGATGATCTGTCCCGGGAAGGCGCTGCATGCATCATGCAGAAAGCCCGGGCTTTTCACGGCAGCGGTGCCGATGATGATGTAGCTCAAGCCATCGTCCAGGTAACGCTCGATGGTATCGAGGTCGCGGATGCCGCCGCCCAGCTGCACCGGAATCTCGTCCACATCGTTGGCGATGGCAAACTCCTGGACTGCGCGCAGGATGGCCTTGACCGCTGCCTCATTCCTGGGCTTGCCGGCGAATGCGCCATTCAAGTCCACCAGATGCAGGCGCCGCGCGCCCTGCGCCAGCCAGTGCCGGGCCATTTCGGCCGGGTCTTCGGAAAACACGGTGGCTTGGTCCATGTCGC
>JAKFFK010000246.1:0-57778 GCA_036675285.1 Paucimonas sp.
ACCTGCTATGTCGATGATCCGGCGGCGACTGCAAAAAGCTTCCTGCCCAATCCGTTTGCAGACGGCAAGGCAGAGCGCCTGTACAAGACAGGAGATCTGGGGCGCTACCTGCCCAATGGAGAAATTGAATTTATCGGTCGCGAAGACTTCCAGGTCAGCATACGCGGCTTCCGGGTCGAGTTGACCGAAATAGAGGACGTATTGCGCAGTGTGCCCGGCGTGCTGGAAGTGGTGGTCAACAGCCGCGACGATCAGCAGGGCTCGGCACGCCTGGTGTGCTTCTATACGCAATCGAATGACAGCAATACGGTGAATGGGGCCGAATTGCGCAAGGCGGTTGGCGAGCGTCTGCCGAATTACATGGTGCCGTCGCTGTTTATCGCGCTGGATGCGATGCCGCTGACGCCGAACCGCAAGATCGACCGTCTGGCATTGCAAGCTTATCCGATCAATGAAGGTATCGACGACCAATACCTGGCACCTCGCACCGCAGTCGAGAAACAGCTGGCTGCGATCTGGTCCGGCATTCTTGGCGTGCCCGATATCGGCATTCGCCACGACTTTTTCGAGTTGGGCGGCCATTCGCTGCTGGCAACCAGGATTGTTGCTCGCATACGCGCCGAGTTCAGTATCGAACTGTCACTACAGCAGTTTTTCCAGAATTCGACCATCGAAGGCCTGGCCGTCATCATTGGGCAAGCCAATGCCAGCTATGTGGAAAGTCCGATCAGGATTCTGGCAAACCGCGACAACGTGCCCTTGTCCTTTGCCCAGCAGCGCTTGTGGTTCCTTGACCGGTATGAGGAAAACAGCAATTTTTACCATATGCCGAGCGTGCTGAGGATTGCCGGCGATCTGGATGCGGCAGCACTGAATCGCGCTTTTATCGGCGTGATTGAACGCCACGAGGTATTGCGGACCAACTTCATTGCCAGCGAAGGCCGGGGATACCAGAAGATCCACCCAGCGATTGACTGGGCAATGACCTGCATCGAGTTGCAAGGAACAAGCAGCGAGGAGAAGGAAGCGGAATTGGCCGGCCATATCGAGGCACAGCTCAATACCAGCTTTGACCTGCAGGCAGATGCCTTGCTGAGAGTGGTGCTGTACCGGATGGATGCTGGCGAATACCGGCTGTTCATCAACATGCATCACATTGTCGGCGATGGCTGGTCGATTACGGTATTGATCAACGAAATCAGTGCGCTGTATGCAGCAGCGGTCAGGCAGCTTCCGGCGCCGCTTGCGAGCCTGCCGGTTCAGTACGCGGACTATGCGTCATGGCAGATCGAGTATCTGCAAGGGCCGGTATTGGCGAAGCAAAGCCATTACTGGGCTGAAAAATTAAAGGATATCGGCACGATTTCCCTGCCGCTGGATTTTGATCGGCCTAAAAATCAGACCTACCATGGCGACCGCCTGTCATTTTCAATCAACCAGTCATTGCTTGCTGCGCTCGATGCGCTGAGCACCCGGCAAGGCACCACCTTGTACATGACCATGCTGGGCGCATTCAAGGTCATGCTCGGCAAGTATTCAGGCGACACCGACATCAGTATCGGTACGCCTATTGCCAACCGCGTGCGGGCTGAAATCGAACCCTTGATCGGCTTTTTTGCCAACACCCTGGTGCTGCGCTCCGATCTGGACGGCGATCCGGAATTCACTTCCTTCCTGCAGCAAGTCAAGGACACCACGCTGGAAGCGTATTCGCATCAGGATCTTCCATTCGAGAAGGTGGTCGATCTGGTTCTGCCGGAACGCGATCCATCCCGTTCGCCCTTGTTCCAGGTGTCATTTTCATTCCAGAATCAGCCGGATAGAAGTTTTTCCTTGCCTGGCGTTGACATCAGCAACATTGCGCTGAAAAACAAGACATCCAAGTTCGATTTGCTGCTGGAATGTATTGCATCGGCAGAAGGCATCACCGGCACCTTTGAATACAATACCGATTTATTCAAGCGTGAAACGATGCAGTCGTATATTGCCGCGTATGTCGGCCTGCTGCATTCGATTGTCGCCAATCCGTACAGCAGGCTTTCACAATTGTCGATCGCTGAATGCGATCTTTCTGCATCCCGGGGCGAACTTGCTCTGGCTGATTATCCGCTCCTGCAAGCCTTGTATGGCGACGCAATGGTTGCGGCTGACGATATCGTGCATTACCTCTTGCTCGACGATAGTGGCAATCCGGTTCCGCCCGGAGTAATCGGCAAGCTCTTTTTTGAAAATGTCCAGGGCACAGTCGAAGTGCAAGTCGGCACGCAGTCGCTGCCATTGCTGGCCAGCCGCTTCAAGGCGCGCCGGAGCGGCCGGGGACTGGTTCTGACCTCATCTACCGACGATGTCGCACTCATCAACCAGTGTCTGGTCTATCCGAGAGCCGTCGAGCAGCACCTGCTGGCCAAGCCTGGGGTACAGGACTGCCACGTCTCGATCCGGCACCATGCGCAGTTCGGAGACCAGGTCGTGGTATTTCTGGTCTGCGACCATGAAGCGCCAGATGCCGATGAATTGACGCTGTACTTACGCGATGCAGGATTTGCCGGCATCAGTGTGTTTGCCTGTGTGAAGCTGGGCGCCATGCCATTGACCAGGCATGGCGCGGTCAATGCCCGGCAACTGCACAAGTATGCAGTTCACCATCAGGGTACGCGGGAAGCCTGGGCGAACCAGCTCAGGCAGGGTGGCAAGGTCACCCAGGCAGTGCTGATGCCGCAAACCGGCAATGAAAGACAATCAGTTTCGCACCTGCATGACCTGCTACCGGCCGAAGCACGCGGCACAGCCGGCGCCACTGCGATCGTTGTCGGAAAAACCAGGAAATCCGGCAATGAGTCAATTTCCAGTGTGCCGGCGCTGGTGATTGGCGAAACGCTTGACGAGCTGGCGCCGCGCCCGAAAGTGTTGGCGGACCTGATTATCAATATCGCCCTGATGCATGCCGACAAAGGGATCGATTTTTACCATGCCGACAATTCGACCTTGCGTCTGTCGTATGCGCAGCTCCTGCGCCAATCCCAATGCGTGTTGACAGGATTACGGCAGGCCGGCGTCTCGGCTGGCGACAAGGTCCTTTTCCAGTTCGACCGGAACGAGGATTTCATCGTTGCATTCTGGGCTTGTGCCTTGGGAGGCATGGTACCGGTACCGGTTGCAGCTGCCAAGAACTACAAGGCAAGCAATCCACAGACAGTCAAACTGGCCCATGCATGGAAAATGATGGACCAGGCGATTGTGCTGGCAGGCGCCAACACTTTTGCCGGCGCATGCAATATCGCCAAGTTAGAAGCGATTGATGATTTCATCGTGCATGACATCACTGGCATGTATGCGTGCGATCCCGCAACCGATTTCCATCAGGGCAGCAGCAATGATCTTGCGCTGATCATGCTGACTTCCGGGAGTACCGGCCTGCCGAAAGGCGTGCAGCTGACCCATGCCAACCTGATCAGCAGGAGCATCGGTTCGATCCGTAAAAACGGTCTTGATTCCGGCATGCCATCCATGAACTGGATGGCAATGGATCACGTCGGCGGCATCGTCTATTTCCATATTCGCGATATTTGTGCCGGTGCCGCACAGGTACAGGCTGATACCGATTACATTCTGGCCGATCCACTGCGCTGGCTGCGCCTGATTGACCGGCACCGGATCAGCGTCACCTGGGCGCCCAACTTCGCGTTTTCGCTGATTGTCGACAGGCGCGACGAATTGAGCAACCTGAAGCTGGACTTGAGTTGCCTGAAGTGTGTCGTCAATGCTGCAGAAGCGATTGCGCCATTCATGATGCAGACATTCATTGAATTGATGCAGCAGTTCGGCATGCCGGAAGATGCCGTCAGACCTGGATACGGGATGTCGGAAACCTCTTCCGGGATTACCTATGCGCAGCGTCTGAAACTGACTTACGGCAGTGACGACGCCGTGTTTGTATCGGTTGGCGGTCCAATTGCCGGCGTCAATATCCGCATTGCCGATGAAAACGACCAGGTCATGATGGAAGGCCAGTCCGGCCGACTGCAGGTGTCGGGTGTCACTACCACCAGGGGTTATCTGGGTGGCGACAGCGTCAACCAGGATGTTTTCACGCAGGATGGCTGGTTCAAGACCGGCGACCTTGCCTTTATCCAGGATGGTGAACTGTCGATCACCGGACGCGAAAAAGACGTGATTATCATCAATGGCGTCAATTTCTATAGCCATGAAATCGAGTCGGCAGTGGAAACCCTGCCGAACATCTCCGTGTCGTTTACCGCCGCCTGCGCAGTGCGCAGGAACGGCAGCAACAGCGACCAGCTGGCGGTTTTCTTCAACACGGCGCTGAAGGGCGACGAGCTGCTGGCACTGATCAGGAATATCCGTCAGGTGGTGCTGGAAAAAATCGGCATCAACCCATCTTACATTTTGCCGGTGGAAAAGGAATTGATTCCCAAGACCGAGATCGGGAAAATCCAGCGGACCCGGCTCAGCCAGCTGTTCAATAAGGGCGAGTTCGACCAAGCCTTGCGCGCACTGGATATCGCCGAGCAAAACGAGCATACGCTGCCGGACTGGTTCTTCGCCAAAGCCTGGGTGCAGAAAAATCCAGGCCACATCGCCGAACTCCCGTTGGCCGGCGCCGACCTGGTGTTTGCAGATCACGCCGGTTGTGCCGGCAGCCTGGCGCTGCCAGGTCAGGTGATCATGGTCACGCGTGGGCAAGCCTATCAAGAGTCCGGCGACAGCTACCGGATCAATCCCGGCATTCAGGAACACTACGCGCAATTGCTGGCATCGCTGGCCCGGCGCTCGATCGTGGTTGCCCGGGTGATCAATCTGTGGGATTACGATGCGATCGACTGCAATACCGAAGCGCTGCTGGCGCGAGCGACCCTGTCGGATGCGATTGGCATGTATTCGGCATGGTACTTGGCACAGGCATTTGCCGCACTGGAAGCGCCGCCGCCGATGCGTTGGATCTGGTGTGCAAGGAATGCGCAACAAGTCGAAGCAGCCGATGCGATCAATCCGGACAAGGCTGCCACACTTGCCTTGCTCAAGACCTTGACGAAAGAATTTTCCTGGCTGAGATGCCGTCATGTGGACTTTGCCGGCGAACAAACCGGCCTGCATGCGGCACAACTGGCCCGGGAAATCGGCGATTTTCATGCGGATGAAGAAGCCGCTTACCGAAATGGAAAACGGTTTGCCTTGCGTCTGCAAAGAGATCTGCTGTCCGCTAACGACAAGCGTGCCATGCCGATTGTTGCCGGCGCGGCTTACGTGATTTCAGGCGGCCTGGGCGGCATTGGTTACCAGTTGAGCAAGATGCTTCTGAAGCAGTTCAATGCAAAGTTGTTATTGATTGGTAGAACGCCATTGGCGGAATTGTCCGCCGTCAGCCTGGACATGCTGGACGATCTTGCCGACTTGGGCAGCGTCAAGTATGTCGGCGCCGATATCTGCAACCATGCGGCGATCGAAAAGGCGGTTGACCAGGCCGAAGGTGAATGGAAGCAAAAGCTGGGCGGTATTTTCCATCTGGCCGGCATAGCGCATGAGCAGGCGATGGCGGGGCAGTCGATCCACAGTCTGCATGACGCATTGCGCGCGAAAACTTCCGGCACCCGGGTTTTGTACAATGTCTGCAACCAGCGCACAAATACGCTGTTTGTCAATTTTTCCTCAGTCAACGGTTTCTTCGGTGGCAGCGGCATGGCTGCCTACAGCATCGGCAACCGCTATCAGGAAGCGTTTGTCGAGATGGTCAGGGCCAACCGGAACGTCAACAGCGTTTGCCTGAACTGGAGCCTTTGGCATGACACCGGCATGGGCAGCCAATACAAAGAAGCGGAAAGCCTGTCGAAGGCGCTCGGTTTCACGCCGATCCCGGCAGCCAAGGGATTGTTTGCCATGCTGGCAGCCTTGTACCACGGTCGTCACAATCTGCTGGTCGGGCTTGACGATTCCCGGCCGAATATCCGGCGCCTGGTATCGGGGCGGCCGTTCCGGCAGCAGTCCCTGGTGTGCTACTTTGCTGCGAGCCAACCGGACATTGGCAATGATCTTGCCGCCAGCACTACGCTGGTCGATGAGTTTTCACTGCCGATGCGCGTTCAGTATATTCAGCTGGCCTCACTGCCGCAGACCGACGGCGGCACCATCGATATGGCGGCATTGCGCCAGGCGTTTGCCGCATCCATGCCCGCCAAGGCAGAAAGAATCGCACCGCGCGACGAACTGGAAGAGACGCTGACCAGGATTGCCAGCGAGATTTTCGGTGCTGGCGAGCCAATCGGCATCAAAGACAATTTCTTCGATGTCGGCGCCAATTCGCTGCTGATCGTGAAAATGCATCACGAGATCCAGCAGCATCTGAATATCGAATTCCCGATGGTAGAACTATTCAATTCGACCACTGTCGAGAAATTGGCGATATTCCTCGGGCAGCAAGGCAGCCAGTCGGCGACCGCCGATGCTGCACGCAGTGCCGGCCAAGAGAGGCGCGCTGCAATGCAGCGTCGAAATCGGTCGCGCGAGCGCAA
The DNA here is from genome assembly GCA_036675285.1 of Paucimonas sp. Lineage (GTDB taxonomy): Bacteria > Pseudomonadota > Gammaproteobacteria > Burkholderiales > Burkholderiaceae_D > Paucimonas. The sequence continues at coordinate 6,528 of JAKFFK010000246.1, forward strand.
GACCGCACGCTAATATCCAACTGAATACTTAAGTGAATTTAAAAATGACAAACAAAGAAGAATACGACGAGTACGACGAAGTCAATAACGACATCGCGATCATCGGGATGGCGGGGCGTTTTCCCAAGGCCGACAATATCGACGAGTTCTGGACCAACCTGGTCAGCTCCACCGATTGCATCAGCCGCTTTTCGCTGGAAGAACTGGAGAAAATGGGCGTGGATCCGGCCGTGCTGGCCAATCCCAACTACGTGCCGGCGGCTGGCTTCATCGCCGACCAAGACAAGTTCGACGCCCATTTCTTTGAAATGAATCCGCGTGAAGCCGCCAATCTCGATCCGCAACACCGTTTCGGCCTGGAAGTTGCATGGCAGACGCTGGAGCATGCCGGCTATACGCCGGAATCCGTCAATGGCAGTATCGGCGTGTTCGCCGGTGTCAATATGAGCACCTATTTCATTTTCAATTTGCTCAAAGGCGATGAAGCGACCAAGGGCGAAGAAATACTGGAGTTGCAAATCAGTGTCGACAAAGACATGTTTGCTTCGCGTATTTCCTACAAATTGAACCTGAGCGGTCCCAGTATTGCGCTGGGCACGGCCTGTTCGACTTCGCTGGTATGCGTGCATCTGGCGTGCCAAAGCCTGTTGAACGGTGAATCCAAGATGGCATTGGCCGGTGGTTCCAATATCGCCACGCCGAATTGCACCGGGCATGTCTATTTTCAGGGTGGCTACAGTTCGCCGGATGGTTATTGCCGCTCATTCGATGCAAAAGGCAAGGGAACAGTGGGCGGCAGCGGCACCTGCTTTCTGCTGCTCAAGCGACTGGATGATGCGCTGGCAGACAACGATACCATTTATGCGGTGATCAAGGGATCGGCCGTCAACAACGACGGCTCTGAAAAAATCGGTTATACCGCGCCCAGCATTGTCGGCCAGACCAATATCATCGCCGAGGCTCAAGCGGTGGCAGGCATCGAGCCGGACAGCATCCGCTTCATCGAAGCCCATGGCACAGCCACCGAACTGGGCGATCCGATCGAGTTCGCCGCGCTGACCCGGGCCTTCCGGCTGCAGACCGAAGAAAAAAACTTTTGCGGCATTGGTTCGGTCAAGTCGAACATCGGCCACTTGGGCGTGGCGGCTGGCGCAGCCAGCATGGTAAAGGCGGCACTTTCTTTAAAGAACAAGGTGATCCCGGAAAGCCTGAATTTTGAAACGCCCAATCCCAAGCTCGATATCGATAACAGTCCTTTCTACGTGATCGACAAGCTGGAACGGATTGCGCCGGGCGAGTTTCCGGCGCGCGCCGGGATCAGCTCGCTGGGCATCGGCGGCACCAATGCGCATATCGTTCTAGAAGAGCCGCCGGCAACCGAATCGTCGGCCAGTCGAGCCTGGCAGCTTGTGCTGCTGTCGGCAAAAACGCCGAGCGCCCTGGATCGCATGAGTGAAAACCTGTCGGCCTACATGAACAAGGCGACCGGCGATGCAATCGGCGATGTTGCCCATACCCTGCAGGTCGGCAGAAAAGGGTTTGCTTTCCGACGTGCCTTCGTGGTGCCTGCGGATAATTTGAGCCGCATTGCCCCAGCCATTGCGCCGAACAAGGGCTTCACCGGCAAAATGCCGGACAAGCAGAAAAAAGTGGTTTTCATGTTCCCCGGCGGCGGCACCCAGTACGTCAATATGGCGCGCGGCTTGTACCATCAGGAACCCGCATTCAAGGAAATCTTCGATACCTGTGGTGCGCTATTCAAGCGCAAGATGGGCCTGGATTTGGTCGATCTGATTTACCCGCAGGATGAGCGGATTGCGGAAAATGGCGAGCTCCTGCAGCGCCCCAAGAACTTTTTTGCGGCACTGTTTGCAGTCGAATACAGCCTTGCAAAACTCTGGATGTCGTGGGGTCTCAATCCCGATGCCTTGATCGGTCACAGTCTGGGCGAGTACACCGCAGCTTGCATCGCCGGCGTGTTCAGCCTGGAAGATGCCGTCAGCCTGATTTGCTGCCGCGGCGCGCTGTTTGAAAAAATCGAAAAGGGCGGCATGCTGAGCGTAACGCTGCCAGCCGCCCAGGTGCAGGCAATGCTGATCGACGGCGTGTCGATCGCCACCATCAACGATCCGGGGCGATGCGTGGTCGCCGGCAGATTCGAGCCGATGCAGGCATTCGAGAAGCTGCTGGAAGAACAGCAGATAGAATATAAAAAATTACTGATCGATACCGCCGGCCATTCGCCAATGGTCGATCCGATCCTGCAGGAATTCGGACAATTCTTGGCAACCATCAAGTTCAAGAAGCCGACGCTGCCGTTCATTTCCAATATTTCGGGCGACTGGGCCGATCCCGACGAAATATGCACCGCGACATACTGGAAAAATCATTTACGCCAAACCGTCCGCTTTGCCGATGGCGTCAGCACCTTGCTGCAGGAAGAAAACAGCATTTTCTTTGAAGTCGGCCCCGGCAATGCCTTGTGCAGTTTCGTACGTAGCCAGCTGCAGCCAAATTCGGAAAGCGTCTTGCTCAATACGCTGCGCCATGTGAAAGAAGAAAAAGACGACCTGTGCCACTTGCTGGAAACCATGGGCAAGTTGTGGCTGGCGGGGGGCGTGATCGACTGGAAAGCATTTTATGCGCAAGAAAAACGCAAGCGCATCGCCTTGCCGACCTATCCATTCGAGCGCAAGCGCTACTGGGTAGATATGCAAAAGAATCAAGCGCAGGCGGGCGCCAAGCTGCCTGTTGCCGACTGGTTCTGGCAATCGGCATGGCGGCTTGACGAACGCAAGCCGGCTACGCCGACGATCGGGGCGCTAGGTACGGTTTGGCTATTCGTCGACGATCAGCAGTATGGTGCTGGCATTGCGCAAGACTTGCGTGCCAGGGGCACGCGCGTTATTACCATACGCCATGGCAGCGCATTTGCTGAAATCGACGAAAACTGTTTTCACATCAATGCGGCCAACAGCGCTGAATACCGGAAACTGGTTGCCCACCTGCTGAGCCACGACGCCGCACCGCAATCCATCGTCCATTGCTGGAGCCTGTCGCGCTCGGCGAGCGAGGAGCAGCAGCTTGTCAATGGCCACTTGAGCTTCGTATATCTGGCACAGGCCCTGCAGGCTGAGAAATACGACGAACAGGTCAATATACTTGGTGTGACCAGCCAGCGCGAAGCGGTGCTGGCGGACGATGGCATCGATTGCATGCAGGCGCTGATTGCAGGCCCGTCAAAAATCATTCCATATGAATATCCCAGCATGCGCTTTGTCACGCTTGACGTCAACATGTCGGCGACTGCAGCTGTGGACTTTGCCCGTTTTGCAATTCGCGAACTGGCACTGCTGGCCGAACAGTCTACGGATTCAGCTGGCTCATTCAATTCATCGGTCGCACTCCGGAACCAAATGCGTTTCGTCAGGGACTTCGTGCCGCTGGACACTGCCAAGCCTGCTGATCAAGACACGCAGCCTGTCAACATTGTAAAAAATGGTGTTTATCTGGTGACCGGCGGCCTGGGCGGGGTCGGCATGGTGCATGCCCAGGCGTTGGCAGCCTACCAGACCCGTCTGGTGCTGTTGCAGCGCACTGCATTTCCTGCCGCTGCAGAATGGGATGCCATTCTGGCCGACCCAGCAAAGAGCGCTTTGCTCAAGGAACAAATCAACGGCATCCGCTCGCTGCAGGCGGCCGGTGCGCAAGTGCAGGTGTTGCAGGCCGATGTCGCCGACGCCGCGCAACTGGCGAAAGCGCTGGCACAGGTCAGGCAGATCTTCGGGCCAGTCGACGGGCTGATCCATTGCGCCGGCTATGGCGAATTTGTGCCGATCAAGGATACCTCGAAAGAAGTCATCGACGCCGTGCTGGCACCCAAGGTGAGCGGGACCAGGGAGCTGCTGGCGGCGCTTGCCGGTGAAAACTTGAGTCTGGTGTTGCTGTGTTCCTCGATGTCGGTGGCAACCACCGGCTACGGCCTGGTTGGTTATGTCAGCGCCTGCGCTTATCTGGATGCATTGGCGCATGCCCATTTGCGCAATGGTGGCAATCCCGCTACCCGCTTCCTCTCCATTAACTGGGATGTCTGGAGCACGCCGCAACAAACGATCAAGTTGCAGCAGGATAGCGTCCAGCTGCAGCGCATGCAGGATAACAAGGCTGCGATTTTGCCGCGTGAAGGTATCGACGTGATCTATCGTGCGCTGGCTTGTGGCCAGCCGCAAGCCATTATCTCGACCACCGATTTCCAGCAACTGCTGCGCAAGAACAGGAAAATGTCGGACGCGTTGCTGGCCGAGGTTCTGGATGACGGCAGCAACGATATGCAGCCAGATCATTCATCAATGTATGAGCGGCCCAGCCTGTCGACCGAATATATGGCGCCGAGCAGCGCGGAAGAAATACTGCTGGCATCGATCTGGCAAGAAACACTTGGCATCAGCAAGGTTGGCATTAATGACAATTTCTTTGAGCTGGGCGGCGAATCCCTGCTGGGCGTCAAGATTGTCGTGAAGGCCAAGAAAATGGGCTTGCTGATCGACCCCAAGCAAATGTTTGCCACGCCGACCATCGCACAAATCGTGCAAAACCTGGGCGCATCGAGTGCGCTGGTGGTCGATCAGTCGCAAGTCAGCGGCGAGTCGGCATGTACGGCGGCTCAGCAGCAATTCCTGAATGCGTCCTGGGCCAACAAGGATCACTGGAATGTCGGCATCGTGCTGGATATCGCGCAAGCGATTACGGCAAGCCAGTTCAAGGACATCGCGGCGACGCTGATCGGGCAGCATGACGTGTTGCGCTCGCACTTCAGCCGCAATCAGGCAGGGCAGTGGCGCCAGCTTTACGACGCAGCCAGTATCGATGGCAATGTCGAATACATTGACCTGTCGTCGTTCGACCGGCCGGCGTTTTCCGAACAGTTGCAGCAGCATTGCCAGCGACTGCAGACGGAGATAAGCGTTGCGTCAGGGCCGGTATTCAAGCTGGCATATTTCAAGGCGTCGGCTGCGCCGGACAAGCTGGCGATCCTTGCCCATCATCTGGTGATGGACGCGGTATCACTGGGCGTCGTGATGGAAGACCTGTCGGTGCTGCTGGCGGGTGTGGCAGAAGGTTCCGGCCGTGGCTTGTCGCAGCAGCTGCCGCCAAAAACCTCGTCATACAAGGATTTTTCGATCAAATTGTCTGAGCATGTCAATTCGGGCGCATTGCAAGCCGATGTCGACTATTGGCGGAAAATCGCCGATGACCAATCGGCGGCGCCTTCAGCGGTGCGGCTCGATATCCCGGGCGGGAGCAATCTGGAGCGTGATACAGATACCGTGAGCCACTGCTTGAGCGCTGAACTGACGCAAACTCTGTTGCAGGATGCGGCAAGGCAGAGCGGGCTCAAAGCCAATGAACTGCTGCTGGCCGCTCTGGTCAAGACGCTGTCCGACTGGCAGCGCCAATCGGGGGCAGTGATGGGCGCAGTACCGATCGATCTGGTAGGTCACGGCCGCCCAGCTTTCGACGACCTCGATTTATCCAGAACCGTGGGATGGTTTGGCACTGGCGCGTGCTTGCCATTGCTGCTGGCCTATGCGCCTTTGCCGGTCCAGGTGCTGTCAGTCAAGTCACAGGTCGACGCGGTGCCGCATCAGGGCCTGAGCCTGTCCTGGCTTAGGGAGTTGCATGAAAGTCCGGCATTGAAAGCCGTCTTGGCGCGCTTGCCCAAAGCGGCGGTGTCCTTGAATTATCTTGGACAGATCGACCAGCTGGCGCAAGGCGGCCTGGCAAGCGCAGCGCAAGAAAGTATTCGCCACTTGCGTGATCCGGCCAATGACAGGCTGTACCAGCACGATATCATCGCTTACAGCCAGGATGGCCGCATCACGCTGAACTGGAGTTTCAGCAAGAACCAATACCACAAGGCGAGCATCCAAGGCTTGCTGGAAGGTTTGGTCGAATGCTTGCAGCAACTCGCCCATATCGACTGGAACCAGGCGCACGCTGCCTATGCGCGGCGCGACTTGTCCGATGCCATCCTGGCAGCCAACGGCATCGCCGCCGATCAGGTGGAAGCTTGCCATGGCTTGACGGCGCTGCAGTCGGAAATCTACCGGCTGCACGATGAACGCGCCAATTCGCCCTGCAATGTCTCCCAGGCATTGAACGTCCTGGAAGGCGCGCTCGACAAATCGCTGCTGCAAGCCGTGTGGCAAGCGCTGGTTGCTCGGCACCAGGTGCTGCGCAGCCGGTTCATCCGGGATGCGCATGGCATGCCGATGCAAGTGATATGCCGGCAAGCCGATTTTTCACTGGTCGAACTGGATTATTCCAGCCTTTCTGAAACAGCCCAGCAGCAGGCGTTGCAGCAATTGATGGCCAAGGATAGACAAACGCGCTATGACTTGACGCAGGCGCCGGCATTGCGCCTGTACCATGTCAGTCTGGCGCCGCAAACCGGGAAATTCGCGATCCTGCTGTCGAATCATCAAATCATTCTGGATGGCTGGACTTCCAGCCTGCTGAGCAGGGATTTGCTGACTTGCCTTATGCATATGGCGATGAGCAAGGAATTGCCGGCATCAGATAGCCACAGCAATTTTAGCGGCTATCTGGACTGGCTGGCCAGGCAATCGTCCGGTGCCAGCGAAGCCTATTGGCGGGAAACGCTGGCTGGCTACCGGCCGCACGAACCCTTGCAAAATCTGATGTCCGCCGCCCCGTTGCTGGCCGATGGTGAAGATGGCTACGCCGACTATGAGCTGGTGATCGACGACACCATGCTCGAGCGCATTCATGAATGCGCCCGAGTCACCCGCACCACCGGCAATGCCGTATTCCAGGCAGCATGGGCGCTCTCGCTGGCGCAGCTCAGCGGCAGACACGACATTGTGTATGGCGTCACCGTATCGGGGCGCTCGGCCAATTACGAAGGGATTGCCGAAGTAGTCGGTCAGTGCACCAATTCATTGCCCGTGCGGATTGTTGCAACAACCGGCATGTCTGTTGCGCAGCTGCTGCAGAGTGTGCATGCGGCGAATGCCCATGCGCAGACGCACAACACGCTTTCGCTGAGCCACATCGCGGCATTGTCGAGACTGGATAGTGGTACGCCACTGTATTCAAGCAACGTGATTTTTGAAAACATTCCGCGTAGCGACACAGAAGGAGCGGCCATGCCAATCAAGGCACTTTCATCCAGATGGTTTGACGGCTGGCACTTCCCATTGCGCTTGTTCGTGGTGCCGGAAGATAAAACCTGGGTCAGGCTCGCCTATGACGGCAAGCTGTTTGCGCCGGCCAATATTGCTCAGTTAGCCGAACGCTACCATGCAAACCTGGCAGCGCTGATCCGGCAAACCGATGCCCCCGTTTCATCCTTGCTAGGTGGGTAACAGCATGACAGACATCAGCGTAAACAACATGACCAGCAGCACCGCCAAAGAAATCTACGACTTGCAGGAATATGGCAAGATCGGGTCGGTGCCGAAAAAGATGCACGCCTGGGTGATTGAAAAAGACCGCTTCGGCGAACCCTTGCAGGCACTGGTGCAACGTGTCGTGCCGGTGCCGGCGGTAGGCGACAACGACGTGCTAGTCCGGGTGATGGCGGTCGGCGTGAATTACAACACGGTCTGGGCCGGCCTGGGACAACCGATCAGTGTCTTCAATCTGCACGACCAGGACTATCATGTGCCGGGCTCGGATGCTTCGGGTATTGTCTGGCAGATAGGTAAAAATGTCAGAAATTGCAAGCTCGGCGATGAAGTGATCGTCACCTGTTTCAAGCAATGCCTGGAGCATGGCAATGGTGGCTTGAACAATCCGAATTTCACCTCGTTTGACCCGATGAGCAGCCAAAACCACGCGATCATGGGATACGAGACCCCGGACGGCACCTATGCCCAGTTCGTGTCGGCGCAGGCACAACAAATTCTGCCCAAGCCGAAACATTTGACATGGGAAGATGCCGCTTCCTATATCCTTACCTATTTCACCGCCTACCGGATGCTGATTACGCAAGCCGAAGTCAAGGCTGGCGAGCTGGCGCTGATCTGGGGCGGGGCAGGTGGGCTGGGTACGTATGCGATCCAGTTGTGCCGTGAAATGGGCGTGGACGCAATCGCCGTCGTGTCCAGCAAGGAGAAAGGCGAGTTTTGCAAGAAGCTGGGCGCAATCGGCTACATCAATCGCACCGAATTCAGTGGCTATGAAATCAAGGATGCCGAATTCAACCACTACGAAACTGCCGCCAATACGGTGCGCAGGAACCAGATGATGAAAGCCATCGGCAAGCGTATCTGGGAGATTTGCGGTGAAAAGCGTTCGCCGGATATCGTGTTCGAACATTCAGGCCGGGAAACCTTTGCCACCTCGGTGTTTCTCGCAGCGCGCTTCGGCCGTATCGTGATTTGCGGCGCCACTACCGGATACGAACTGAGCTTTGATGTGCGCCATCTGTGGATGCACCAAAAGCGCATCATTGGTTCGCACTATGCAAACTTCCTGGATTGTCGGCAGGCAAATACGCTGATCACCAGGCAAAAGGTTGGTGTCATCAATAGCCGCACCTATTCCTACCTGGATTTGCCGCAGGCGCATGATGACCTCTACAACAACAAGATCATTGGCAACGCCAGCGTACTGATCATGCCATCTGATGTACGTGGCCTCAAGACGCGTGAGGAAATCGAGACGCAATTTCAATCTGCAGGAAAGTAAGCGAATCACCTGAAAAGGCATAAAAAAACCGCCGTTTGGCGGTTTTTTTATACTGATGGTGATTTGCTGCAGCCTTATAGCGCAAGCTTGCATATAAAACGGCACGCCCGATTCTTGCAATCGATGCGTGCCGCATACCTGCTGCTGTCAGCTAGCGATTAATCGCAGGTGCCTTTTGCATAGTAATACGAGCCTGTTTTCTTCAGTGTGGTGACGGTGAAGGTATTCACATATCCCAGATACTGATTTGAACCGAGTGCACGTGCAACGCCCCATGAATTGTATGCCCGGCCTGCGAGTACGTGGGCATAGTTGCTGGCGGTGTAGCAAGTTGCACCAGGAACTGGCGGCAACGTCGGTGTTGTCGTAGACGAGGTGGTAGTTGAGCTTGTCGTCGTTGACGACGATGTAGACGAAGAAGATGATGTCGATGTCGATGTAGAGGAGGACGAGGTCGAAGAGGTCGACGTAGTGGTGGTCGAGGTAGTCGGACCACGCTCTACGCGCAAGTTATTGTCGAAGAAAAACTTGGTCACATATGCCGGATAGTTCACATGGGTGTAGTCAACCCAAATGCCACCGCCGCTGCCACCAGCGCCTGCCGGCCACGCATGGCCCATGCCGGTTGCTTCAATATACGATACACGCAGACGGCTGGCACTGTCTTTCCACAGGGCGCCAGTACTTTTGACCTCGGTGAAGGTGCCGGCACTGGTGGTGGCGCCGTACGCGAGCTTCATGCCATCGCGATTCGCCCAGCTATGGGTTGGGTCAACTGTACTGTCAGTCGAGCCGTTAACCACAGAGGTCAACTGTGTCTGCAGTGCAGTGCTATGTGTTCCGGCATATGCCTTGCAGTCATTGGCGATTTGCTGGGGAGTGCGGGCAGCCTTGGAGCCGACACCGGCATTGGCTGCCGTGTTCAAGGCAGGGCCGGTGTTAATGCCCATACCGGCAAAATAGTCTGGCGCCACGCAACCGAGGGTGACCACCAAGCCACCACCGGCTGACAGGCCGGTGACATAGATCTGTTTCGGATCGATGTTCAGATTCGGACGGGATTTGACAGCATCGATCAATTTCAGCAGGATCGCTTCGTCGCGGGTATTGCGGCTGTGGTTCGCGCCGAACCAGTCCCAGCAACTTGAATAGGAACGGGTAGCCGTCGTACCGGCCGGGACAGTTGGTGCAATCACGACCATGCCGTATTTTTCAGCGGTCGTTTCCCAGTTAAACTTCTTGTTGATCATGTTGCCGGCCGCGGTCATTGAGCAACCATGCAAGGACAGCATTAGTGCACGGCCTTCGCCTATGGTTTCCGGATAGGGATTGGCTGGCACGTAAACTTGCGCATCTTGCAGTCCAAATAAATTTGCTTCCTTGATCCAGGTACCGCTTCCTGGCGTCAATGCGTAAGCAGAGATAGAGGTGCCTGCAAGCAGCAGGGCAGCCATATTTTTCAGGGTTTTACATAGACGCATTACTAGAATCCTTGATTGGTTAAGGTAAATAGAAACTTTGAATTTGTTAATTATTTATTATTTTTTAGCGGCTGACATAGCCTTCATACTTCGCATATTAAGCAGGCCAGTATCTGTATTTACTTCTGAAATTTTGCAAAGATGTAGGGTTTTTGGCGAAGTTGTACGAAGTAATGCAAATTTATTCCAGAAATTCAATATAAAAATCAGATCGGTAAATCACCCGCCAAGCTTGCATACTTCGATTCATTCTTAATTGTTATTCATAAATCAAATATCAGATATGCAAGGCAGAGGCATCATAAACCACAAATTTGATGGCAAAATATCATCCCCGTATTTTTACCATATCGGGTTGACTGGCCGAACGGCCAGTCAACCCGATGGCAGCTATGTTTTGAGCGAACCGCCTGTGACTTGGTAGATGTAAACATTTTCGTTGTTGTAACAAATGCACCGATGTTTGTGCATTCTCATCTTTTCAAAATCAGCTTTCCATAGAATGAAAATGGATAAACAGCCCTTGCTTGGCAGGATGATGCATGGGTGATTTGAACGGATTTACATCGCCGAGCAAGAGTTCTTGCCAGGCGATTAATGGGAGGCGTTACGAATGTTCGACAACTGCATTGTCTTTACGCGCTTTGCGCGCGATCAGCCAGGATTTTTGGATTTTTCATACCGGATCAAGGCGCTTGCAAAAAACTATCGCGTTACGGTAGTCAGCGCAGAGCGTCTGACGCAAGCAGAATTGTTGATTGATGGTGTCGAATATCTGGTTTTGCCGCAAAAGGAAGGCCGATTAGGCTGGCTCATGCATATGGCGGCCTGTGCGCGCCTGGTCCGCAGTCGCCGCCCGGCCTGTACCGTGTTGCTGCATTCCTTGCTTGCCCCCATGATCTGGCTGATAGGACAAACGCCTGCCGCCCTGTACTGGAACGAACATCCGAGCCGTTTTACGGCGTCACCGCCGACACATCCATTCATCAAGCGGGCCGCCAGGAAGCTTGCGCTTAAGTGGCTATTTTTCGAGGCAGCGCGCCGCGCCACCATGGTCATGCCTATCGGCGAAGCCCACCTAAGGGATTTGATTGAAAATGGCTGCGATGCGCGGCGTGTCAGGCTGATCTACATGGGAGTCGATAAGGCGTTTGCTCAAACTCGCACGGAGAAAACGTCTGGCTCGGCTGAATCGCCGATACGGCTGATATATGTTGGTACAGTTAACAAGGCAAGAGGACGCGACCTGATGCTCGAGGCCATCAAGCTGGCCAATCGCGAAAAGATAGTCGCCCATCTAAAAATCGTTGGCGCCGAACCGGACCAGATCGATCGCTGCAACGATTATGCGCGGCGCCTGGGCATATCCGATGCTGTCGAGATCTGCGGGCGCATCGACGGCAATGCCATTCCGGCGCTTTTGACACAAGCCGATGCCGGCTTGTGTCTATGGGAAGACCGGCCATGGTGGCGATTCAATCCCCCCACGAAACTGTTTGAATACCTGGCTGCCGGATTGCCTGTTCTGGCAAGCGATATTCGAACCCATACCCAATACATTACCCATGACTATAACGGATTGATTTTTCAGTACGATAGCCGCAGTCTCGCCGAATCGATTCACTTGCTTTATGAACGAAGCGCCGAACTTCAAAACATGAAAGACAGGGCACGGGAAAGCGGCAAGCAATATCTCTGGGATAAAGTCGAACCTAATTTTTTACAAGCCATCAGGTCGCTGCATAACCAGGCAAGCCAACGCAGCCAGGATGCACATCCACTTTTTGAAAATTCGCTCACCCTGCAAGAAGAGGCGCGAAGCGACCTTCCCTGAAAAAATTTAGGAATCAGACTAAGGCCCCGCGCAGCAATCACTTAGCCAATTTGGCGGCGTCAGCCGGCGCGCTGCGGCGTTGCTTGTTGTTGCCATAGCGGCTACGCCACGAAGCAAGTCCCGTTGGCGGATAACTCCTCCTCGCGCCTTGCTTCGTATCCGGTTGGCATTCCCCAACCTACCCAAGTGATTGCTACGCGGGACCTAACGTGCATCCGTGCAAAGCCAATGAAATTTTTCGACCAAATTGGCATTAGGTTTGGAGGCAAATTCAGGGTTGCAGGGTGTGCAATTCATGTACTTGCACCGGATCATACGCAGCCGATTTTGCATCACAGTCTGTCAGTATTTCTAGCTGCCGGAACGGACAATCAATCTACAGCGTCCGATTGTATCCTTCAGCAGAGATACTATATTTGCAGAAAAGTCGCAAAAATCCTTGATGTAGATTTTCCAATACGGGAAATTCTCATAGTGGTCGGCGTTAGGGACACCGACAGCCACCTTGCATTCATCATGTATGTATGTGCCAAACAGCCGGTCCCAAACCGGCAAAGTGCCAGAAAAGTTTTTGTTCATATGCTCGGGCGCGCTGGAATGATGCAGCTTGTGATAAACAGGATCACTCCACAGATAACGGCCGATCCATCCGTAGTGAATGTCTTGATCTGTATGATTCATGAATCCTTGGAACAGTATCAATGACAGGTAAGTCATCACAAATTCCACCGGCGCTCCAAGCAATGACATGGGGAGGGTGAAGAACAATGGTGTCATCAGCACTTCCGTGAAATGCTTGCGGGTTTCGGTGAAGGCATTGAACTCGGTTGCCGAATGATGAAACCGGTGTATCGGCCACATGAGTTTGGTATGCCATATCCGGTGCTCCCAGTAAGAAAAGAAGGACGCCACAATGACAAATATTACGGCTGCGATGATCGCACTGGAATTTTTCTCGATGAGTGAATAAAGGCTGAATTCTGCGGGAATCCGTTTGGTAATGAGTCGGTCCAGCAGCAGTGGAATGCCAAAGGTGAAAACAATATTCAACAAACCGATCGCTTTATGCAAATGCGCAAGCACGAAGCAATAGAGATCGACAAGGCGTGATTTTTTCCATGAAAAAAAACGCCGCAGATGCAAACCTTTCTGGCGCGCTAATGCATATTCAATCAATAGTGCCGTGATCAGCGGAAGAAATTTGATCAATATTTTTAAAACAATCACCAGCATGCCTGTGATGCCTACACTGAGCGCTGCGCCACGTAAATACTCCTTCAAGAACCACGCCCCCCACAACATAAAAATGCCACCTGAAAAATACACCGAAAAATTCCTGTAATGGATCAATTTGGTGTTTTTCACGTTGCCCTCCTGGCGCAATATTTTTAGCATTAAAGAATTCAATCGAACTCGCAATGCATGATTGGCGTTTTGATAATTTTTAGTACTGATGTGTGTCAACAGAAAAAGACCGTTGGCTTGTCTTTGCACGCATAACGTGAAGATTTTTCAGTAAATTTTTCAATCAGAAATGCCGGACACCGATTTTCATGGCGCGGCACCAGCATCTATTAGCCGAGTGATACGTCGAAAAAGAGTAAAAGGCGCAAAGCCGAAGAAATTCATCCAGGCAATTGCCGTATACGTGAGCTGGCATGTAGGGAATGCTGTGTTGAGTAGCTCTGACGATAACTGCGCTGAAGCACTGGGAGGTACAGAAGCTTGCATTCGTAAAATGCAAGTTTTTATGTGGCAGGAAGCAAAGCCGATTTGCGTAAGGGAGGCGACATAACGTATTGACTAATGAAAACAAATAATGTCTACTGAGGCTAGAAAGAGTATGCGTTGCAAGCCATTTGCAACAGTCGCTTTTGAGGAGGTGATATCCATGCCGAATACCCATAGCGTCAGCCAAGACCTTTTCAACACGGTCTGTAAAGACGTGTCGGCGTATATTCGGAAAAAGTTGCAGGGCATGGAAATCGATGTCAGCGACCTGGAATTGCACAACTCCTCCCTGACCAAGACCTTGCGTGTCTATGTGACGGTGAGTCGCACGAACAACCTCAAGGCGCTGTATTTGGCCGAGCACATGATTTGCGAAGAACTCCTGCATCAATTTGCCTTCCGACCACACGCATTTTACTGGCGTTATCTTCCTGATCAGAAAACAACGGGGCAGCAAGTGCTCCCAACATCGTCAACAGCCTGACTAATCGCCACCATGCCCAGTCAAAAAATTCTTGTCGTCGATGATTCTCCATCGCAGCTTATGGTTTTGTCCGCGCTTCTTACCGAAGAAGGCCATCAGGTGATTACTGCGCATGATGGCGAGGAAGCGGTCGTCAAGAGCAAGAGCGAAATGCCGGACCTGATCATCATGGACATCGTGATGCCCGGCTTGAACGGTTTTCAGGCCACACGCGCCATTACCAATGATGAAACCACCTGGCATATCCCGGTTATCCTGCTGACCAGCAAGGATATGGATTCGGACCGGATTTGGGCGTTGCGGCAAGGCGCAACTGCCTTCCTCAACAAGCCGGTCGACCATGCTGCCTTGATTACGCTGGTGAATACGCTGGCCTGACCGGCCAGGCTGGCACACATGCACCTAGAGCCGGTCTTTGTGCCGTAATACCGTCCCGCGCTTGAACAGCTCTTCAAGCCGGTCGCTCGATGCCATTCAAAAATCTCTGATAAACCTGCCATTGCAGCCTTGCTGCCTGAAGGCAGCACGCGTACCATGTCGCGTGTGCTGAATGGCGAATTTTGACAGGGTGCTGCAATGAACAATGATTTAACAAAAGATGAATATGAAGCGCTCACGCAGATCAGCAAGGCGATGGGGCGTGACAGGCCCAGTGCCTGCGTGGCACGCAATGTCAAGCGCCTTTCCGGCTTAAAGTTCGTCGCCTACAAAAAAGACGGCTCGCTCGCCCTGACGGATAAGGGACGTGAAACGCTGTTCATCAAAAAATGTATTGATGGTTTGCGCGCGGTTGCGGCCGATCCCCTGGCGCCACTGGACGCTGATGTGACGACGTTTCTCGGTAAAAAAGGGCACATCAGCCCTGATGCAGTGACAGGAGGGTTCACCCTGACCCAGAAGGGGCGCGAAAGCCTGCAGGGCATCGACGAAAATCCAGGCTGATTTGCAGGTCGATTGACAACGCCTAATTTTGCGGCGGATTTTTCTCTCTGATTTTGCTCATCCCGGTCAGCAACTCGATCGGCAGCGGAAACACGATGGTGGAAGACTTGTCGCCGGCGATCATGCCGAGGGTCTGCAGGTAGCGCAACTGCATTGCGCCTTGCTGTCGCGCCAGGGTCTGTGCCGCCTGCATCAATTTTTCAGATGCCTGCAATTCGCCTTCGGCGTGGATGACCTTGGCGCGCCGCTCGCGTTCTGCTTCGGCTTGCCGAGCAATTGCACGGATCATTGATTCATCCAGATCGACATGCTTGATTTCGACGTTGGTGATCTTGATGCCCCAGGCATCGGTCTGCGTATCCAGTATCTGCTGGAGATCGATATTGAGGCGTTCTCGTTCGGCCAGCATGTCATCCAGTTCATGCTTGCCGAGTATCGCCCGCAGCGTCGTTTGCGCCAGCTGGCTGGTCGCCTCGAAAAAATTTTCGACCTGAATGATGGCTTTTTGCGGATCGACGACCCGGAAATACAGTACCGCATTCACTTTCACGGATACATTGTCGCGCGAGATCACGTCCTGCGTCGGTACATCATGCACAAAGGTACGCAAATCCACACGCACCATCTGCTGAAGAACCGGAATCACGATCACCAGTCCCGGCCCCTTGACGCGCCAGAAGCGGCCCAGCTGAAATACGACGCCGCGCTGGTATTCTCGCAAGACCCGCAACGACGACGCGATCAGGATCAATAGCAGAAAAACCATCGCGCCAAATCCAAGCTCGAACCCGAAGCCGAAATTCATGACAAATCTCCTGTTGTGTCATGCTCGATCGGCATGACTTCTAGAATCAAACCCTTGCGCCCGGTCACGCGCACTTTTTGTGCCGGCTGCAAGGGCGCCTGGCTAACCACTTGCCAGTTTTCACCCCGGAGGCGGGCCCAGGCGCCGGTATCGGTCAGCTCCATTATTTCGGCGAAGCTGCCGATTATTTGCTCTGCGCCGCTGACTACGGCGCGCTTGCGTGCCTTGAGCGCCATGCCGACCACGGCCACAATGAATAAGGCGCTCACCACGGCAATCGCCACAATCAACGCGATCGGAATGCCAAAACCAGGGTGTTCGGTATCGATTAAAATCACCGCCCCCGTGACGAAAGCGACTACGCCGCCGATGCCGAGCAGCCCGAAGCTCGGCGCAAAGGCTTCTGCGGTCATAAAGGCAATGCCAAGCACAATCAGCGCCATCCCGGCATAGTTGACCGGCAGAAGTTGCAGTGCATACAATGCAATCAGCAGTGAAATCGCGCCCAGTACGCCACCCACGCCAAGGCCGGGATTGGAAAATTCGAAAATCAAGCCGTAGATGCCAATCATCATCAGGATCAATGCAACGCTCGGGTCTGTGATTACCGTGAGGAATTTCGTGCGCCAGTCAGGCTGCGCGCTGACGACGTGGACATCCGTAGTCTGGAGCAGTTTTTCCTGTCCTTTCACATTGATCGATTTGCCGTTCAACTGACGCAGCAAGTCGGCCTGGTTGACGGCTACAAAATCAATTACATTCAATTCCAGGGCTTCCGTAGCCGACAAACTCACGGCCTGCCTTACTGCCTGTTCGGCCCAGTCGGCGTTCCGCCCACGCATCTGCGCCAAGCCGCGAATGTAAGCAGCGGCATCATTGACCTGTTTCTGCGTCATGGCAGAAGCGCTTGGCGCATCTGGGGATTTTGTTGTGCTCGGCTTGTCTTGTGGCTCTTTCGGTGATTCTTTCGGCAGCGGTGGTTCGCCGGGCGAGGATGGCCCGCCAAGTTGCACCGGCGTTGCTGCCCCAAGATTGGTCCCGGGGGTCATGGCCGCGATATGACTCGCATACAGGATGTAGGTGCCGGCGCTGGCGGCCCGCGCACCGCCAGGCGTCACATAGCTGGCCACCGGAATCGGTGAATTCAGAATGGCCTTGATGATCACACGCATTGACAGATCCAAACCGCCCGGTGTATCCAGATGAATTACTACCAGTTGCGCACCGTCTCTGGTCGCACGCGCCAGCCCGCGACTGACATAATCTGCAGTAGCCGGACCAATTGCGCCTTCGACTGTCAAGACCATGACTGGAGCAGGCGCGGCAAACAGGCACACAGAAAACGGTGCCAATGCCAGAGCGAGAATGATTCGAAAGATAAAGTGCTGAATTATTTTCTCCCGTTATCATCGTGTAGCGTCTATCTTGGGCCGGCGTTTCCGGGAGAAGGGCGCTTAGTAGATCGGCAGACAATTTGCAACGTATGAATGATTCATCACGCCAGGGGATCACATAGTTGCAGTTTGCGTCGCCAGTGGACCATTGCCTTGCGCCCAATCAGATACTGTGTCGATCCGATGCCGTCCTGACGCCAGGCTTGGCTAAGGTGGGTGCTGGCAACGGGCGGCTTTCCAGCGTAGGGGCGGGCGGCAAGCCGGTCACTTCGAGCAGTTCCTTTTCATCGAGCGTCTCGCGCACCAGCAAGGCCTCGACCAGCGCATCCAGTTCCGTGCGGTGTTTGTCCAACAGATGTCGTGCATCCGCATGGCATTCACCAATAATCTTCAGGACCTCGGCGTCGATCACACGGGCGGTTTCCTCGCTGAAAGTCTTGCTGGCCGTATAGCCTTCGCCCAAGTACGGATTTTGGTGGGATGCGAGTTGCACCATGCCGAGCTTGTCGCTCATTCCCCAGCGGGTAACCATGTTGCGCGCCAGGCTGGTAGCCTGTTCGATATCGCTTTCGGCACCGGTGGTCTTGGTGCCATACACAATTTCTTCAGCCGCACGGCCGCCGAGCATGCCGACGATACGCGCACGCAAATAGGCTTCCGGATAGTTGTAGCGATCTGTCTGGGGCCGTTGATAAGTGACGCCCAGCGCCTGGCCGCGCGGCACGATCGTGACCCGATGCACCGGGTCGGCGCCGGGAACCAGCAAGCCCAGGATCGCATGTCCGCTCTCGTGATAGGCGATGCGCTCGCGGTCGTCATGACTCAGCAGGAGAGGGCGCTCGGGGCCGAGTACGATTTTTTCCAGCGCATCCATGAAATCCTTTTGATGCACATCGTTCTGTTCTCGTCGGGCCGCCAGCAGCGCCGCCTCATTAACCAGATTCTTCAGGTCGGCGCCGGATAGCCCCGGTGTTGCGGCGGCCAGATCGGCCAGGCTGGCGTCGTTAGCCAGCGGTACATTGCGTGTGTGAACGCTCAGAATGGCTTCACGACCAAGCTTGTCGGGAAGGTTGACGACGACCCGCCGATCGAATCTGCCCGGCCGCAGCAGCGCCTTGTCGAGCACGTCCGGCTGGTTGGTTGCAGCGAGCACAATGATGCCTTCGCGGCTGGAAAATCCATCCATTTCGGTGAGGATCTGGTTCAGCGTCTGTTCCTGCTCGCTTGATGCGCCGATTGCCATTTGTCCGCGTGCACGGCCGATCGTGTCGATCTCGTCGATAAAGATGATCGCCGGTGCATGTTCACGTGCCTGTTTGAAAAGGTCGCGCACTCTCGCCGCACCCACGCCGACAATCATCTCGACAAATTCGGCGGCGCTCATCGAAAAAAATGGCACCCCGGCTTCTCCGGCGACTGCCTTCGCCAGCAAGGTCTTGCCGGTTCCAGGCGCGCCGACCAGCAAGACGCCTTTGGGCGCGGCTCCACCCAGCCGGGTATATTTCTCGGGGGCCCGCAGAAAATCCACGATCTCGACCAGCTCATTCTCGGCTTCGTCGATGCCGGCCACATCATCGAAAGTAATCTTTGTATTTTGCTCCTGGTCGTAGCGCCGGGCTTTGCTCTTGCCGATGCCGAAGAGTGAACCGCCAAGGCCGCCGCCCTGACCGGACGCCCGCCGGTATAGCCAGACATAAAAGGCGATGATCACGATCGCCGGACCAAAGCCGTAGAGAAGCGTCGACCAGAAGCCGCCACTCTGGATCGGCACTGCGCTGATCTCAACCTTGTGGGCAATCAAAAACGCTTCCAGGCCGGGATCCACGAAGGCCGGCAGCTCGGTCGTGAAATTTGCGGATGTCCGGGGCTCTGGATCAGGTATTGGCGGAGCTTGGGCTGCCTGGCTCTTGGCGTTCGGCGGCGGCCAGGTGACCGGCTCAGCAAAGCGCCCCTGGATACTGGCGCCCTTGCTGTAAATCGCCTTGACGTTATTCTTTGCCGCCTGCTCCTTGAAGACTGTGTACGGAAGCGTGATCGGCGCATCAGCGTCCGGAAAAAGCAGTCTCATCAACATGTAGTTGGCGAGCAAAACGAACAGGAATACCAGCCAAGTCCGGCGTGGCAGCAGCGGTGTCTGGCCGGCGCTCTGCGGGTCGCCGGGTTTTTTTGTGTCGGCTGGCGAAGCACGCGTTGCCGACGGCGGGTCATTGTCGTGTTTCATTTGCTGATTCTGTCCCATTCGAATGCCTCCTGAGGTGCGTTCGCACTGCCGGATCCGGGACTTGCCCCCGGCAATCTAGCTACAGTCGGCTACTTGCCAAATTTACACAGCGGCCGCGCCGAACACACCGTAAAAATGCAGCCTGGCAGTCGATTGGTTTGCGCAAATCCCGCATACGCCGAACCCGCCCCAACAGCGCTGGCTTGACATGCCGACATTACCTGATGGAGTTGAATTTCAAAGGAAAATTCCTTTGTTTTTCCATGGTGAAAGCTGGTGTTACGAAGAAAATAATCCAAGCATACGATGTTGCTTTGAGGCTTTCGCGTCTGTTGACCGTGGCAAAGACATCATTCTGCCTGAGCAGGCGCTGCTGCCTTGCGACGGCCAATGCAGCCGACCGATGAACTATTTATGGAAGCTGCAAGCCGATCGCCCATGATGGGCAATTTGATAGCGCTCAAGTCGTTTTTACCAATCTTGTTCTACTGTGATATGAGCCAACGTTTATTCATTAATGTGCATTTAGTCGACATCACGATGTTCTACGCCGCGCAGGGCGGTGGCGTCAGCACCTACCTCAACGCAAAAGCGCGCTGGCTTGCACGGCGCAGTCAGATTCAACATACCATCGTCAGCCCGAGCATCCGGCGCAATGGCCACAATCCGGCCGTTCTCGAGATTCCCGGCATGGCGATTCCAGGCATTGATGATTTTCGCATGCCGTTGTCAATTGGCGCGCCCGCTCGCATCCTGTCTCGATTGCAGCCGGATCTGGTGGAAGTTGGTGACGCCTGTCAATGCGCATGGGCAGCACTGAAAATGCGGCGCAGCCTGCACGTGCCGGTGGTGGCTTTCTATCATTCTGATATGGCGCATCTGATCGGGCGCCGGTTTGGCATTGCAGCGCGGCAGGCAGCGCAGAAGTACCTGGCACATGTCTACCGGCAATTTGACATGGTGCTGGCGCCCAGCAATACCATGGTGCAGCAGCTTGACGCCATGGGAATACGTGGCGCGATGCATCAATCGCTTGGAGTCGATACCTGGATGTTTTGCCCGCAGCGGCGAGATGCCACATTGCGCGCGCAACTGAGATTGCCTGGCGATACACGCCTGCTCGTTTATGCAGGGCGCTTCACACCCGAAAAAAAATTGCCCCTGCTGATTGATGCGGTTAAAAAATTGGGCAAGCCCTACCACCTGATCTTGATCGGCAACGGCGACGACTTGCCGCGTTCCCGCCACACCACCTTCATGCCATTCGTGCGCGACCCGCGCCTGCTGGCCCAATTGATTGCCAGTTGCGATGTGATGGTGCATCCGGGTGATTGCGAGACCTTTGGCCTGATCGTGCTGGAAGCCATGGCATGCGGCTTGCCGGTTATCGGCACCACTGCAGGTGGCGTTGCCGAACTCGTCAACGAGCACACCGGAATTCTCGTGCCGCCCGATAACGTCGCCGGTTTGTGTGATGGTATCGAAGCCATTTTTGAAAAGAATCTGGCACAGTTGGCGGCAAATGCCCGGCGCAAGGTAATCGATGAATACGACTGGGACCGGATCATGCCGCAACTTCTGCATCGCTATGCAGGCTTGCTCGCCACACACCAGCGGGCGGAACTGGAGGCGGAGATTGCCTATGTCGCCGATTGAGCAGAAATACTTGTGTGTATCGATCCATGATGTGGCGCCGCAGACTTGGCCGGATTGCCAGCGCTTGTTGCAGGCAGTGCAGGCGGTGGCTGAGATTCCGGTCACCTTACTGGTTGTTCCGCATTACCATGGCAGCCACGTAAGCCCGGCAAGCTACGAAAAGATGCTGGGCAATTTGATTGAACAAGGACATGAATTGGCCTTGCATGGTTATACCCACCGCGACATCGGGGCGCCTAAAGCGGCAATGCACACCAGGTTCGTGCGGAATATCTATACGCAACGGGAAGGCGAGTTTGCCGCCATCGATGCTACGACGGCAAGACATCTTCTAGATCTTGGCTTGAGCTGGTTCAGACAAAGAAACTGGCCGGTCAAGGGATTTGTCGCTCCGGCATGGCTGCTGAGCGAGGATGCCTGGCGGACCTTACGGGAATTCCCTTTTGAATACACCACCACATGGCGGCATTTCTATTTGTTGCCCCAAGGCCCGCGATTGCTGGCGCCAAGTATGGTATATACCGCCCGCAATACCGTCGGCAGAAGTGTCTCGCCACGCTGGGCCAGCTTGCTGAACTTATGCCTGAAAACCGCACCACTTGTACGGCTGAGCCTGCATCCACGCGATGCAAGTTACCCGCATCTGGTGCGTCACGCCCAGCAATTATTGTCCGATCTACTAGTCTTGCGGCAGGCGACCACAAAGGTATTTTTTGCCCAGCAATGGCGTATGCACTACGAGGCGCTATCCGCAAATTCAATCTGACCAATAGCTCAGCCCAATGGATCACAAGATCTTTCGCGCGCGAAAGATCTTCCTCTTGCTGGATTCTCTTTTAAGCAAAAACCAATGATTACATCAAAGCGGAGCCAAAGCCAAAAGACTGTGGATTTTGGCCAGCAGGGTGTCGCGATTAAAGGGCTTCACGAGGAAATCTATCGCGCCAGCCTGCAGGCTTTTGACGACGACTTCCTTTCCGCTATTGCCAGTGATCATAACTACCGGAATATCGCGGAATTGTTCTGCTGCTTTCAGGCGGCGCGTCACTTCAACACCGTCCATGCCGGGTAGGTGAAAATCCATCAGAACCAAGTCGGGGCGATGCTTGCGCAGGCTTGCCAAGGCTTCGGCGCCCGAACCGACGCAAGTCAGACCGAATTCCGCATCGGCGAACATCCGCCGCAACAACTGAAGCTGAAATTCATCGTCATCGACTGCCAGCACCTGAGGCCGTAGGAGATCCGCCAGCGCTTGCAGGGCACGCACCGATGCCAGTTGCGGCGCCAGCGCGTCTTGTATTCCGGCCGCCCATTCGCGTACCGGCCGTACTGCTGCAAGTGCGTGCGCATGCAATTTTGCCTGCTCCGCCTGAAAACGCTCCACGTCGCGCAGAAAGGCATCGCGATCCTTTACTTCGAACCAGTCTGGATGGAGACCATCTGTCAGGCGATTGAGGAATTGCTGCTGCGCCGAAGTTGACTCCTGTTGCGTCTGAGCCAGAGAATCGCTGGCGGTCGCAATATGCCCGAGCCCGCGCTTCAGGCTTTGATCGAGCAAGGTTTCTAGCTCGGCAATACGACGCGTCTGCGCTGCAAATTCGGAGGCCCTCGGCGACCTGTCTGCAGCCAGTTGACGCAACGCATTATGGATCGCCATACAAAGGCGTGGCGCATCGTGGACCATTGGCCAGAACAGCACATAGTCATCGAATTCCTCGCTGCGGCACAATTCATAGGTGCGCTGCAATTCATTCTTTCCGCACAGGACAATGGTACGGTGCGGCAGGGCATGAATCAGGGTACTCTGCCGATACAGCCCGAGGTAATAGTCTTGTGCATTTTCCAGGGCATCGAAAGCAAGCACCAGAACATCGGGGCGGCATTTCTCGAAATCCCGGAGGACCAGTTCGGCGTTGGTGGAAATGGCGATATCTTCAAACTCGTTGCCCAGCAGCTTGCGGACCAGCGCTGCATCGCTGACCGCATCGCTTGCCACCAGTATGCGTGCAGTCGCGCTCACGCTGCATCTGTCAGCAAAGCGCCGCAGCGAGTTTCCCAATCCCGCAACCATCCCGGTAATTCCGCTGCCGCCATCGGCTTGGCGACAAGGTAGCCCTGCGCCACATCGCAGCCGTAGGCCCGCAGCAGATGCCAGTCTTCCTCCTCTTCGACACCTTCGGCGACCGTCTTCATGCCCATCTGGCGTGCCATACCGAGATTGGCTTCGAGGATTGCCTGAAGATAGGCATTGCGGCTTGCACCATGCACAAAGCTACGGTCGATCTTCAATTCCGTAAAGGGAATGTCGCGCAACTGCGCCAGCGACGAGTGGCCGGTGCCGAAATCGTCGATCGACAGGCCGATGTGCTTCAGGCGCAGGCGCGTCAGGATATCCAGCGGCGACAGCGGGTCCTTCATCAGTCGGCTTTCGGTGACTTCCAGCACCAGGTGCGTGAGCGGCATGCCGGCTGCCGCCGCTTCGCGTTCGACCATATCGGGAAAGTCGAGCGCGTTAAGGTTATCCATCGAGATATTGACGGCTACCTGCAGCGGTAAACCGTTTGCATGCCAGACGCCGGCCTGCCGCAGGGCGGCGCCCAGCACCGTGCGCGTCAGGTCGTCGATCATGTCATGTTCTTCGGCGATGCCAATGAACTGGTCCGGATAAATCAGGCCGTCGTCCGGATGCTGCCAGCGCACCAGCGTTTCGACGCCGACCAGCGCGCCGCTGGCCAGTGCCACCTTGGGCTGATAGTGGTTGATCAACTGGCCGCTGTCGATCGCCAACCGCAGCTGCTGCGGCGTATAGGTGCGAGACACGGCACGCGGCTTGCCGGCGGCATGGCGGGCATGCTGAGCCAGCAATTCCTGCAAATCCTGGGGCACGACCGGCTTGTGCAGCGCGCCCAGCACATCCAGACGGTGCGCCCTGGCCAGCTTTTCGGCGGTTTGCAGGATGCGTTCATCCTCACCGCTCACCAGCGCCAATGCACCAAGATAGCCGATGTGCACCAGTTGGCGCACGAATTCGACGCCGTCCATTTCCGGCATTTGCAAGTCGCAGAATACCAGGCCGAAATCCGTGCCTTTCTCTTCCAGCCGGATCAGCGCGTCCTGGGCGCGCGCGCACTGGGCGACGTCGGTGAAGCCGAGATTGGCCAGCTGCCGGGTCAGCAGCTTGAGCGCGAAGGGGTCGTCATCAACCAAAAGGATTTTCATGGCTCGTGTCCTCCGCGTTTTTCATTGTATTTTGCCAGCAAGTCATCAATTGATTTTTCGGCGGCAGCCAATGCCGCCTCGAATTTCGGCATGGTCTCCAGGACAGTGTCTTTGTCCGCGGCATTGCCGGCGTTTTCCAGCTCGGCGCAGATGTCGCCAAGCGCGAGGGCACCGACCGAACGCGACGACGACTTGAGCTTGTGGCCAAGGAAGCCAACTAGCCCTATATTACCCGCCTCGAGGGCCTGCCGTAACTCTGCCGCCTGCTGCCGTGCCGCCTTCAGGTAATCGATCAGCAATTCGCGCACCGCATCATCGTCAGCGCCAACCAGCTTGATTAACACACTCACATCGACCACTACCATATCCGCTACCGCATTGTCCGAGACAGGCAGTGTCGCAGCAGGTGCCGCCGCGCCGGCAGGCGGCATCCATTTTTCCAGGGCCTGCTGCAGCACGTCGAGCGGCACCGGTTTGGTCAAGTAATCATCCATGCCGGCGGCGCTGGCGCGCCTCGATTTCCCGCGCAGCGCATCTGCCGTCAGCGCCAGGATCGGCAGGCGCTGGCCCTGTGGTTCTTCGGCGCGGATAGCCTTCGCCAGGCCGTAGCCATCCAGTTCGGGCATGTGCAGGTCGGTCAGCAGCAAGGCGTACTTGCTGTTGCGCCACAGTCGCAATGCCTCGCTCCCGTTGCCGGCAATTTCGGCGGCATAGCCGAGCAAGCCCAACTGGCGCAAGATGACTTTCTGGTTGATGGCGTCATCTTCGGCCACCAGGATCAGGCGGCCCTGGATGCGGGCTTCGGCAATGCTGGGTGGTGCGAATTCCGTTGCAAGTTGGTGACAGGCCTGATCTTGCCATATTTCCGGCGACGCACGGCTGGCAGCCACCGCCACGGCGCGCAGGAAACTTCGCCGCAGCAACGCATCGGCATCCAGGCTTACCACGTCTGGCGCATCGATGCGCGCCTGTCGCCGGCTGCCGCGCGTCAGTAGCAGATGCCGCACGTTCGACGCGCCTGCGAAAACATCCTGCAGCGTGCGCTCGGTCGCTTGCCGGTCGCGGGCGTCGTGCACGACCACCACCGGCGCCGCGACGCCTGTCGCCAGCCTTGCCGCGTCTGCAAGATCGGCGGCGATGCGTACCGACGCACCCTGCGGGGCGAGGTAGGCGCACAGGTCGGCAGCAGCACGATTCTGGTTCTCGACCACAATACAGTCGAGTCCCGTCAGATCCGGCAGGGTAGGGAGCGGCTGCTCGACGGCCAGCTTGAATGGCAGCACGACGGTGAATGTCGAGCCGACGCCGGGGGCACTATCCACGCTGATCTCGCCTTGCGCCAGTTCCACCAGGCGTTTGCAGATTGCCAGCCCAAGTCCGGTGCCACCGAAACGGCGCGTGGTCGAAGCCTCGGCCTGGGTGAAGGTGGTAAACAGCTTGCCCAGCGCTTCCGGCGTGATGCCGATGCCATTGTCGATGATACGAAAAACAATTTGCAG
The DNA here is from genome assembly GCA_036675285.1 of Paucimonas sp. Taxonomy (GTDB): domain Bacteria; phylum Pseudomonadota; class Gammaproteobacteria; order Burkholderiales; family Burkholderiaceae_D; genus Paucimonas. The sequence continues at coordinate 32,509 of JAKFFK010000246.1, forward strand.
CGGCGTCACCTGCGCCACTTCTGCGCGCAGCCGGACGCGGCCGCCTTGCCCGGGCTGGCCGCCGGAGAATTTGATGGCATTGCCCAGCAGGTTATACAACACCTGCCGCAACCGCACATCGTCTGACATGACGCACTCCGGGATATCTGGCGATACGAATAGGTCAAGGTCGACGCCCTTGGCCGCCGCCACCGGCAGTAGCGATGTGCAGATGCCTTCGGCCAAGTCGCGAATGGAGAGCGGTGCTTGCTCCAGTTCGAGGCGGCCGGCTTCGATCTTGGAAAAATCGAGGATATCGTCGATCAGGTTTAGCAGCACGCCTGCAGAATCACGGATGATCTGCACCATGTCGGCTTGATGTTCGGCCAGTCTGGTGCGCGCCAGCACCTCGGCCACGCCGAGCACGCCATTCATGGGCGTGCGGATTTCATGACTCATGGTGGCGAGAAAGGCGCTCTTGGCGCGCGATGCCGCTTCCGCCTCGGCGCGAGCCTGCTGGAGTTGCGCCTCGGTTTCCTTTTGCCGGGTGATGTCGAAAGCAATGCCCAGATAGCCGATAATTTCATCCTGGCCGGCACGCAGCGCAGTGATCGACAGGAATACCGGCAAGCGCGAGCCATCCTTGCGGACATAGGTCCATTCGCCGTCATCGACATGGCCACGGTTGGCCCGCTCGATGAAAACCGAATGTTTCGGATCGATCGGCATGCCCAGTTCGAGACTCATGGCATGTGCCCGGGCGCGGGTTTCCTCTTCGTCATGATAGCGTGCGGGCGTAGCTGTGCCGATGAGTTCGTCGGCGCTGTATCCCAGCATGCGTTCAGCGCCGACATTGAGCGACCGGATAATGCCTTCGCGGTCGACGGTGATGATGGAAATGTGCGCACTGTCGAGAATCGCCTTCTGGAATGTGGTTTTCTCCAGCAGCAGCGCTTCCTTGCGCTTGAATTCGGTGATGTCGGTGATCTGCCCAAAAAAGCCTTGTACTGCGCCATCGTCACCCAGATGCGGCACGTAACTCACATGCACTTCCATGGTGCTGCCGTCGGCCAGCACGTGTTGGCGCTTGCCTGCTGCCGCCTGTCCGGCCAGCGCCTGGTCGATCAAGTCCTTGCTCTGAGCATACAAGTCCTTGCCAAGCACCTGCTCGACCGTGGCGCCGACGATTGCATCATCGGCACGGCCGACCAGGTGAGCGTAAGCCTTGTTGTGGAATTGATAGCGCTGGTCGCGATCGACATACAAAATCATCCCCTCCACCGAATCGGCGGTAAGTCGCAACAATGCGTTGCTTTGGCTTTTTTGCCGTACCGCGCTTCTGCGAGCCCGCACTTGCGCGATCATGTTGCGATAGGCCGCAATCAGCAGCAGCAAGCCGGTGGCGGCCACGACCGACAGTGTCGTGACCGTGGCACGGTAACGGTCTTGCGCCTTGTCGCCGATATCCCTGAAGACGCGCAGTTCTTCGCTTTCCAGGCTGTAGGCATGTTGAAAAAAGTTTAGGCGTTCCTGTGCCAAGGGCACGCTGACATTGGCGATTGGCGGTGTAAGGGAGGATGCATCCAGCATTGGATTGCGCCTGGCGAAAGCATTCGCCAACTGGTGCAGCTTCTGTTGCGAGACGGGGGAATCTTTCACCAAAGGCTTCAGCGCCATAATATTGGTGTGGATTCGTGTTAGCAGCAGCGCATTTTTTTTCAGTTCAGCCGGATCCCGTGAGGAAGCATAGTTACGAGCAGTCAGTTCGGCTTCAACATAATTTTCCCGGATCTCGTGCAGTATATCGAGCGCTTCGTACGTCAGGTACAGGCGCTGGGAAGAGGCGCTCGAGCGCGATAGCGCGCTGTAGAGAAACAGACTGGTCGCGATGACAATCAAGGCGGCAATCAGAAAGCTGAGTCGAGTGATGCGTTCCATGCTGCGAGGATCTCCACACCACATTGGTTACGGCGACATGGGAGCTGTTCAATTTGGTAGGTAAAAGCTGGATTTACCGGAACGGCATTACGAGCCGCCTCTACTCAGCGCATATGCAGTGATCTGCATTTGATTTATTTCCCCAGAACAATATCATGCATACGAAGGAATGAAAACCATAAGTTATATTTATACAATGTATGACATATTAATTGCTAAATAACAAATGAAAGATATAACAATAGAAATTACTACAAATACAATATAAAGAATTCCACATTCTAGAATTACTACCTATAGTTCGTATAATTTATATTATGTCAAACGAAGTCCCATGTTTCTTATGTTCACGGATGTGTTTTCGTCTATCGTCTATTGAAGTGCTAGAAGCGCTCTAACGTAAATGTAATGGGTAAAGATACCTAATAATGCCCTGGAATTCAAAAACAACGTTTTATTCATTTCCCAAATAGATTTACATAACATTGCAACCCATTTTCATTTCCCCAATACATTTAGGAAAAACTCTCGCCTACTCTTAATAGATTTATGAGCAGCTCTAATCATTTCGTGCAATGCATCGGCTGAAGGCGAAGGTGCGGGATTTTTAACGCTCAAGAATATCGAGGAGTACTTGTGAAATTGGGCACGATCGTTTCGCTCATTCCAGTCCCACCCAATTTCATTCGTAAATTTACCTAGATACCATTACGGCTTTATCAGCACTACTTGATGCGATGAAGAGAGCCAAGCTCCGAGTGCACTGTGTTCGGCCCCGTCATGGTAAACCGAACTGCACTTCCCTTCATAAGGCCGTTCTCGTAGGTGACTATTACACTGCTGCCTTTAACCTCATACGAGACTTTCTCAATGATTCCCATCGCTTCAGTTTCTCCAGACCGAAACTGAACAGTCATGGGAGCAATACCTGTCATTCGCCATGTTCCCGCCAATGGGCCAGGATCACTATTGGAGCATGCGGCGATAGCTAATAAGCAAAAAGCGAGAAGAAAGAAATGAAGCGGTGGTTTTTTTGTGATTGGCATGGGTTATATAAGGCTTGGTTCAAAAGTGTTAGATGGACGAATCAAAAATGCCTTTCTTTGAGACCCGCTGGATGGGATGGACTATCCAGTATGAATCGCCCCCGATTTTCTAGACACTAGCGAGCCTCTCGAAATACTGCTTTTCGTACTCCACTGGCGATAGCCGGTTGCTGTAGCCATGCCGGCGCTTCGGATTGTAGAACAACTCGATGTAATCAAACACATCTTGCCTGGCTTCTTCTCTCGTGCTGTAGATCTTGCGTTTGATCCGTTCTGCAGGCGCGGCCCCGCGCAAGCCTTGATGAATCAAACTCCTGGTTCAAAAGCGGCCACGCTTTTCAGCGTGGCCGTGTCTGCACCGCCGCCAGCGAGGCTCAGGCAACGATCCGGGCTGCGTTGCCAACTTCCCAGGGAACGGGCGTCCGCGCCGGTGCCGAGGGCACCAGGCTGCTCACGGCATCGAGGCGGCTGATCTGCTCGGCCGAAAGCACGAGCGAGAGGGAACCGAGGTTGTCGGTGAGTTGGGTCAGTGAGCGCGGTCCGATGATGGGAACCGCGCCATGCGTGCCGGCCCAGGCAATGGCGACCTGGCCTGCGCTGATGCCGAGCTCGCCGGCAATGGCGAGTACGGTGTCGAGGATCTGCGTGCGTTGCGCCGAGTTTTCCGGCTGGAATACCCTGCCACCGAGGCCTTCGGCACGCCCCTTCTCGCCTTGCCTGTATTTTCCCGTCAGCATGCCGCCGCCCAGCGGCGACCAAGTCACGATGCCCAGCCCCAGCGCATGTGATGCCGGGAACAGATCGGCTTCGGGCTCGCGATGGACCAGGCTGTGCTCGAACTGCGCGGCCGCGATGGGCACCGCGCGCGTGAGTTCCGCCAAGGTGACCGCACGGGCGAGCCGCCAGGCGGAGAAATTCGACAGGCCGGCGTAGAGGATCTTGCCCGCGCGCGCCAAGTCCTCGAAGCCTCGGACGATCTCCTCGGTGGGCGTGACGTGATCTGGCCAATGCCCCCAATAGACGTCGATCCGATCCGTCCTGAGCCGCTTCAGGCTCGCCTCCACCGAGGCCACCATGGCCTTGCGGCTGTTGCCGGTGACCAGCCGGTTGGCATTGGGATCAGCGCCTCTGGAGAACTTTGTGGTGAGGACGAAATCCTCGCGCCGCCCCTGCAGTAAGGTGCCGAGCAGCTCCTCGGACTGGCCGAATTGGTAGACATCCGCCGAGTCGATGAAGTTGCCGCCGGCCTCGGCATAGGCGTTGAAGATCGCCTCGCTCGTATCGGGATCGGCACCATGACCCCAGCCAGTACCAAAGTTGCCGGTCCCGAGTGCCACCTGAGAAACCCTCAGGCCGGTCTTGCCAAACGCTGTGTATTTCATGCTTTGCTCCGTTGATTGAATCGGGATGATATTGTCAAAGTCATCATGTCGCGTCACAACCGGCACGACTATTTCAGTCGACGAGGAACCACGAGGTTACCCACGGAAATCTGGACGGCTTGCCCGTCCTGATTCAGTGTCGTCGTGCGCACCTTGACCAGGCCTTGCTCCGGGCGCGACTTTGATGGTCGCACCTCCAGCACTTCGCTTTCCACGCGCAATTCATCGCCGGGCCGTAGTGGCAGCGGCCAGCGCAGTTCATCGAAGCCTGCGCCGACGATACCGCCAGCTGGCTTGAACTCGCTGTCCACGAGCAACCTCATCGTGACCGCGGCGGTATGCCAGCCGCTCGCGGCCAGGCCTCGAAAGATCGATGCGCTTGCAGCAGATTCATCAAGGTGGAAAGGCTGAGGATCGAATTCGGCGGCAAACGTCTTGATTCGATCCGCTTCGATGCGTATGCGCGTGGTTCCGATGAATCGCTGTCCCGGCACCAGATCATCCAGGTAATAGAGTGGCATGGTCGTCTCCCTCGTCAGAGTGCTTCAAGCGCGAGCGCGATGCCCTGGCCGCCGCCTATGCACAGCGTCACGATGCCCCGCTTCAATCCGTCGCGCCGCATCGAATGCAGCAAGCGCGTAGTCAACACCGCTCCAGTGGCTCCGATGGCATGGCCGTGAGCGATCGAGCCGCCTTCGACGTTGACGATGTCTTCCGGCAGTTCAAGTTCGCGCAGGCAGGCCAGCGTGATCGCGGCGAATGCCTCGTTGATCTCGATGCGATCAACGTCCGAGCGTGTCCAGTTGGCGCGCTCCAGCGCCAGTTTGACGGCCGACACTGGCCCGATGCCGAACATGCCCGGCTCGACGGCCGCGACGCCATGGGAGACAAGTCGCGCCCATGGCTGCAGCCCGTGCTTCTCCGCGAAACCCCGTTCTGCAACGATCACCGCTGCCGCGCCGCTGTTGAGCCCGGGCGCGTTGCCGGCAGTGATCGTGCCGTCCTTGCGAAACGCTGGCTTGAGCCTGGCGAGCGTTTCGGTCGTCGTGTCAGGTCGATTGGATTCGTCCTTCGCAAAGCTCACCGGCCCTTTGCGGCTGTCGAGTTCGATCGCGACGATTTCCTCGTCGAACTTGCCTGCTGCCTGCGCGGCGCTGAAGCGCTGTTGCGAGCGCGCGGCCCAGCGATCCTGGTCCTCCCGCGCAATGCCGTACTGGCGGACGAGGTCCTCGGTATGCCAGCCCGAGTGCTGGCCACTGAAGGCATCATGGAGGCCGTCCCGCAGCATGCTGTCGAGCATCTGCGCGTCGCCCATGCGGTAGCCCCAGCGCCCGCCTGGCACCAGATAGGGCGCCTGGTCCATGTTCTCCATGCCGCCGGCAATCACAACCTCGGCGTATCCGGCCGCGACCTCGAGTGCGGCAGTTGCTATCGCCTGAGCGCCCGAGCCACACACCCGATTCACCGTCATCGCCGGCACCTGCACAGGCAGGCCGCCGCCGATGGCGGCTTGTCGCGCCGGGTTCATCCTCGCACCGGCCTGAATCACGTTCCCCATGACGACGGTATCGATGATGTCGGCGGCCAGCCCCGAGCGTCGCAGCGTCTCGCGGATCACGGCAGCGCCAAGGTCAGACGCCGGAATGTCTTTTAGCGCGCCGCCATAGGCGCCGATCGGGGTTCGGACCGGGGTACATAGAACGATGTCAGGTTTAGACATGAGAATTCTCCTGGGTGGTTGCAGGGTGATCGAAGATCAGGCACGTCGTCGTCGCATGCGCATACAGCTTTCCGTCGGGGCCGACGATGCGGCCCTCGGCCGTGGCGACCTGGCGTCCCGCGTGGATCACCTTTCCCTCGGCGCGCACCAGTGGCACCGCGTCGGTCAAGGGGCGCACCATGTTGACATTCAGCTCCAGCGTGGTGAAGCCCTTGCCCGCGGGCAAGGTCGAATGCACGGCACAGCCCACCGCCGAGTCGAGCAGCGTGGCGAACCAACCGCCATGCACAGTGCCCAGCGGGTTGTAGTGCCTGCGCTGCGGTCGGCCTTGGAAAATCGCAGCGCCTGGCTCCATGTGAATTGGCACGAAATCGAGCGTGTCGCCAATAGGGGGAGGTGGCAGCTCCCCGGCAAAGATTGCTTCGAACACTTCCATGCCCGTCCGACCGGCGATCTGTTCTTGTGACGCGACATCAGCGTCTCTCAGGCGAACGCGAATGGCTTTTTCCTCCGCGTCCCACCGAGCAACGACCTTCAAGACATCCATTGACAACTCCTTTTCGATAAACTATTGTATATGCAAATATTGTAGGTACAATATACCACATGAAAAACATTATCAAGCCGCGAGGCTGCACCAATCTGAAGCTGCGCCAGCTCAATCGCATGGTGACGCGTCATTACGACCCCTATGTCGCCGAAGCTGGGCTGAAGAACACGCAGTATTCACTGCTGTCTTACGCCGTGAAGCTCGGTCCTATTCGCCCCGGCGATCTGGCCAGGCGCATGCAGATGGATGCTTCGACGCTGACGCGCAACATGCAGCCACTGGTGGCCCAGGGTTGGCTGAAGATCGGCGCAGGTGACGATGCGCGTAGTCGCCTTGTCGAAGCGACCGAGGCAGGACACGCAAAGCAAGCCGAAGGCCAACTTGCCTGGAAAGAAGCGCAAATGGCACTCATTGAGCGCCTCGGCGTGGAGCGCGTTGCCGCGCTGCACGAGTTGCTCGATGCGTGCATCGCCCGTCTTGATGACGATCCTGCCAACCCGATTGGAAATTGAGCTTTGCTAAATATCAAAGGCTACGGTACAGCCCATTTGTCGATGAAGGTGGGCTTCAACGGCGATATCAGGATATGTAGTGCTTGATTGGCAATAACGGCCGAATCACTCGGGTTGTTCCCCAACACGGCAAAGCTGGGTTCCACCTGATTTTTTCAACCTGAACTGGATGTTATCGAATGACTCAGACATTATTATCGCCCTTGCGGTTGGGGGCATTGAATTTGGCTCATCGCGTCGTGATGGCGCCGTTGACGCGTATGCGGGCAGCACAACCCGGCAATGTTCCTCACGCACTCAATGTGGAGTACTACCGGCAGCGCGCTTCTAAGGGCGGCCTGCTCATCACCGAGGGCTCCCAGATCGCGCCCACCGCGCAGGGAATGCCGGCAACGCCCGGCATCCACAGCGATGCGCAGATCGAAGGCTGGAAGGCGGTCACGCAAGCGGTTCATTCCAAGGGCGGTCTGATCTTTCTTCAGCTGTGGCATGTCGGCCGTATATCCCATTCTTCGCTGCTGGGCGGTGAATTGCCTGTTGCCCCGTCCGCCATCGCCGCCCCGGGCAATGCATTCACTGCCACATTTGAACGTGCACCCTTCGAAACGCCTCGGGCATTGGAAACGGCAGAGATCGCCTCGGTCATCGAGGACTACGCCCAAGCGGCACGTCACGCGCAGCAAGCCGGTTTCGATGGCGTTGAAATCCACGCGGCAAATGGCTACCTGCTTGAGCAATTCCTTCAGCGCAGGAACAATCAGCGAACAGACGCCTATGGCGGGTCGATTGAAAATCGCTGCCGCATCGTGGTGGAGGTCGCCGCTGCGGTCTCGGCGGTCTTCGGCGCCGACCGTGTCGGCATCCGGCTGTCGCCGTTCGGCGTGGCCAATGCCAGCGGCGAGGATGACCCGCTGCCGCTGTACACCCACCTGATCGAAAACCTAGCCCGCCTGGACCTCGCCTATCTGCACCTGATCGAGCCGCGCGCCAGCGGTGCGGGCCAGGCCGATGTCGATCATCAGAATGTACCCTTCGCATCGGAGCTGTTCCGCCCGCATTGGCCGAATGTCCTGATCGCGGCCGGGAACTACAGACCCGACACGGCGGCTGCCGCCATCGAAGCGGGCCGTGCGGACGCCATTGCGTTCGGGCGGCTGTTCATCGCCAACCCGGACCTGCCCGAGCGCGCGCGCCGGGGCGCCGACCTCAACGCCTACACCCGCGCCACCTTCTACGGCGGCGGGGCCGAAGGTTATGTGGACTATCCAGCGCTCCAAGCGTCAAGCCGATGAGCCGGACCAACGCAACACGCGCATCATCGCAAGCATGCCGTCCGCCTGCCGAGCAAAGGCTCACGGCAGGCGTGCTGTTCCTGCTGGCAGCGCTTGCAGCCCTCGGGGCATTGGCCACCAACATCATCCTTCCCGCGTTTCCCGCGATGGGCGAGGACCTTGGCGTCTCGGTCCGGGAGCTGAGCGCGACGCTGACCAGTTTCTTCCTGGCCTTCGCGTTGGGCCAGCTGTTCGTCGGCCCGCTGTCGGATCGCTTCGGGCGCCAGCGTCTGGTGCTCGTCGGCCTGGCCATCTTCATCGTCGGCTGTCTGGTCTGCGCGGTGGCCAGCACACTGCCGCAACTGATCAGCGGCCGGGTTATCCAGGCGCTGGGCGTTTGCGCTACGTCGGTTCTGTCCCGGGCCATCGCCCGCGACCTGTTCGACGGCCAGGAGCTTGCGCGTGCACTGTCGCTGACCATGGTCGCCATGGCTGCGGCACCGGGATTTTCACCACTTCTGGGCGGAGCGTTCAACAGTTGGTTAGGCTGGCGAGCAACGTTCGGATTGGTGAGTGTGCTGGCCATCTTGCTCGCTATCTACTACATCGCCAGGTTGGGAGAAACACATAGCACTGACAAGCGCTCGGCCCTCTCTGTCTCAGCCGTACTGAGAATCTACCAGCAACTCCTGATCGACCGACGATTTATTGCTCCAGCCCTTTCAGTCAGTCTTGTCATCGGTGCGCTGTACGCATTCTTTGCGATGGCACCGGCAATTTTGATGACCGGATTCCACTTCTCGCCGTTTGAGTTGGGACTGTTCTTTGCATCAACCGTTTTTGTCGTGTTTGGCGCAGGTTTCTTGGCGCCCCGGTTCGCCCGAAGATGGGGGCAAGTGCAAGTGGCACGGGCTGGGATCGTCATTGCACTGGCGGCTAGCGTCGCACTACTGGTCGCCAAAGAAGATGTCTTCTTTTTTTCGGCGTCCCTGACTGTATTTCTGCTGGGAATGGGCCTTGTCAATCCACTCGGAACCGCCATCGCGTTGCAGCCCTTTGGACGGCATGCAGGGGCCGCTTCAGCATTGCTCGGCTTTTTCCAGATGGGTTGTTCGGCCCTCGCCATCAGCATCGCCGCAGCGCTCCATTTCCCCGCTTACACATCGCTTGGCATCATCCTGGCATCCAACCTGACGCTGTCCTTCCTCGTTTTCCTTGTCCTACGCTGAGTCTGGGCGAAATACCCATAAAGGTATTCCCGAATTCACCATTCGTAACCACTCCAATTCGCTCACGTCGCAGAAGCTCAGTGTAGGAAAAAGAAATTGAAAAGCAAAAAAAATGCAGTTCCCTTGCGAGGCGCCGCTCTGGACGAGACGTTGGACCACGAACTGGAAGCAATGTTGGCCGATGGCTATGCTGCTTCCCCGATTTCTATTGCGTCTCTCACGAAGCGGCTAGGCTTAAGCAGTAGATCGACATTGCATACTTCTGTGCGGAAGGCAAAGATACTCGGCGCGTTAGCCAGGCAAAAACTTGCTACAGGAGAGGAAGTAGAACTAGAAAGCCGTCGAAAATCGCTTGAAGAGAAGAATGCTCACCTTGGGCAGGTGAATATGCAGCTTCAACGGCAAATCGATCACCAACTTGAACTAATGTGCCGTGTGGTTGCAAACGCCACCGCCAAGGGTTGGGATGTTGAGTACCTCCTGAGTCCCCTGCGCCGAAATGGACGTGAATTAGTCTGAAGGCCGCTGATACTAAAAATTAAATCCAGCCAAGACTACATGGGAAAATTTCATGGGAAACAAGGTGCACATTTGAGGTACACCTTGCAAAAGAATTCAGTACTGTAGAGTTGAATTTAGAATTAGGTTTAAGCCGAAAAATGCAGCATAAATATGTGCCTTGTTTAGCCTGCATGCCACACTTGTAGACAAGCAAACTGTTCATGAATGTTCGGCTGCGAAAAATACAAATTAATATTAATATTCAAGTAGTTACGTTTTCATGAACATCTGACATGCGACATACGTCAAATCAATGGAAAATGATTTCCCGTGGTCATGGCATGGGCGTCGATAGAAAAAAGCTGACAAATACTAATCCTGTCACTGCTGTCCTCCCAAGTAGACAAGCAATGAAGCAGAAATCATCCCAAGTGCCGAGTGCGATTCGACACAGAAATTGCGAAGCAATGGCTCTATGCTCGGCCGTCGTCTTTAGAAATCGGTGATTCCGAGATCGCCAACCGAGTCCTTTGCGGTTGCAGTCAACGGCGAAATCCTACCTAGATTGGTTCCACTAGCTAGTGCCCGCCTTCACGGGTCTATATGCAAGAGCTGACCAACGATCTTTGAGAGCCGTACATTCGCTTGCGGTCCAAAATGGGCCGCTTATTACGCGTCTAGCAAAGTTTCAACCGTTCTCTGGCTGGCGCCGCCGAATATTTTTAACCTCTGTAGTCGCAAGATTTCAACTATTCTCTGGCCGACGCCAGGGGCACCATAGACAGCTGGAAAACTTACTTGCCCCACTTTGCCTGCCTGGACTCGGACGGCGGCTTTGATACTTGCGGAATCAAAGCCAGAGACAATGTTTGCTCCAGCCTCAACCGTTTCTGGCCGCTCAGTGTTTTCTCGAACTGTGACGCAGGGAACGCCCATGATTGCAGCCTCCTCCTGAATGCAGCCGCTGTCCGTCATCACAACGGTTGCATGCTTTATGAATCCAAGTGACTCCATTGAAAGTACTGGTGGAACTATATTGATCGATGGGTAGTCTTCATCGCGCATTCCAAATTTCGACATGGCATTTCGGGTGCGCGGGTGCATAGGAAATACTGCTCCATCAAAATCTCTAGCAATTTCGTTTAATGCATGAAAAACGGTTTTCATCCTACTCTCGGAGTCAGCAAACTCCTTCCGATGCATGGTTATGTAGGCATATCTGCCAATCGTTGGTCGGGGCATTGCGCCCTCGAAGTCTTTAATTAGGTCGACGCTTGTGTTGCCAACATTGTAAATGCGCCCCCGAATATTTTTATCGTGTGAAAGAGCGTTGGCATGTTTTTTCGTGTATGCAAAAAGAGTATGGGCCACCGCATCTACCATGATGCGATTTCGCTCCTCCACCATGAAAGCGTCTCCTGATCTCAAACCTGCTTCCACATGGACTAGCTGAATATCGGAGTACAGTGCTGCCGTCGCTCCCACTAGTGCTGCTGCCGTATCACCATTAACTAATATGGTGTCGATGAAGTTGTCACGGACCACCTTGTTCACCCAGTCGATCGTGGCTCCCATCTTGTATGGCTGATCGCAAATTAAATCCGGTGCGTAGCCAAGTTCAGAAAAGATTTCTGAATTTAAAGCGCCTTCGTGGTGTTGATTTGTGTGCAGTATGAGATGTTCAACTTTAGCCGCCTTTAAGGCTTTTACAATTGAATAGTTTTTAAGTGCTTCGGGGCGAGTCCCCATCACGATTGCAATCTTCATTGGGCCACCATGACATCTGCAAATGATTCGGCAACTTCAAGGTTCCCATTTTCATTGAAATGCACAGGATCCTCGTAGGAGGAACGTGGGAGCTCTTTCATGGGAACAAAACGAGCTGCACCAACTTCCTGTGTCAGCTTTCGAATAATATCGTTGTACTTTAGTCGCAGCTCAGCACTGGCCCTGTCAAAAAAAACATGTCCGTCAGCATGAATTGGCGGAATTTCGCCGCAATAGATCGTCTTGTATTTTTTGATGCGCAAAGTTCTTAATATTTGGCGGTAGTATTCCTGGAATATGTCTATCGGCGTTCTATTGCCCACATCGTTGGTTCCAATGAGTAAGCAGCATTGAAATGTGTCCGAGATTGAATCGATGTTTTCATTCGTCAGGAACCAAAGATCTCGTGCGGTGTAGCCGTTTACACTGCGGTTAATGGTACGCCACTCGTATGCGGTTCTATCGGTAAGGATTTTCGCAAGATGTAGCGGATAGCAGCCATATGATCGAGCACCAAAGGTCTGGCTGTCGCCAAGGCAAAGAACGTTTTGATAGTTCATGATTTTTTATTCATCTGAATAACACTGACCACCCTAGCTCTCCTTCGATGTTGAGCATCGCAAAGAACAACAAATGTTCTAACTCCCGTTGGTGTTTTTCGAGATTACAATTCTTATTAAATAAACTGGAATCAACATTGACTTTTGACAAATTATTAAGCAATCAATATGTCTTTCTGAAATTTGCAACCGCAAGTCATTTGTTCATGGAACTCTGATGATTGTGCGATGGCATTTAAAGCGGATTGCAGAAATCTGGATGCGCAAGAATCTTTGCCCGGCAGATGACTTTTTTACCTAGGGCTGCAGCACATAACGGCAATTGATCCTGCAAAACTGCCAAGCATTGAACGTAGTATGGGATATCTTTTATATTGTGCCATCCAATCATGACGCACTTTCCGTGCGTTGGCGTCAGAGCAAATGCAATGTTAACAGTCCATCTCGTCCCACTGAAAATGTCTGCTTTCGACCGGTTGAATCCAAGGCCGATTGCGGTCTTTCAGGTTTTCTAGTATGGAATCATCGAAAGGAAATATGTGGCACGTACCAGCAGCGACCGTTCGACGCTTGGTCGTCGAGGCAGTAAAGGTGCTGGTCAATAGCTGATCAAGCCAAAGAAAAGCAATGGGCACTTTGGTGTTTGGCTTTCCTGTACAAAAGACCTGCTAACTTGCACGACATTCTTGCTTCAGCCAAAGCCTCAAAGCTTCAACCGCGCCACCCGGCACGAAGGAGCCCTTGGGGCCAACCAGATAGTAGCCTTCATCGACAGGCAGCCGGGCTTCAAGCGGTTCGATCAACTCGCCGCTTGCAATTTCTTGCTCCACGAGCGATGAACTGGTCAGCACGACCCCCTGATGACGCTTGGCAGTATCAACCGCCAGATGAGATGCATCGAAGTTGATGGTGGGGATCTCGCCAATTTCTCGTCCCGACAACTTGGTAAATTTCAGAAGCCAGCGCTCCCAATAAGGGTGAATTCTGGTTGCCAACAGAGTCGCTTTTGCTAAATTTTCCGACTGTTTCAGTTCCAGTCTTTCGCAATATCCTGGGCTGCAATATACCCGCAGCTCGTCAAGAAAAAGCAATTCAACATCCAGCCTGTTACTCTCCTGCGCCTTGAAATGTCTGATCGCAATATCGATCGATTCGTTGTCAAAATCCACCAGTGCTGCGCTTGCATCGATGTGCAGGCTGATATCAGGATGAAGGTCCATAAACCGTGCCATACGTGGCACAAACCATTTCCTCGCAAAGCTGGGCGGCATCGAAATGCGTACCTCGTTGTGTCGGCGCTGCTTGAGCACAGTACTGGCATGCGCAATCTGGCCTAGGGCAGTACTGATACGCCCGAAATACGCTGCGCCAGCTTCGGTGAGAGAGACCTTGCGCACTTCTCGATGAAATAGTTTTACGCCGAGCCAGTCTTCCAGCTTGTGGATTAACTGCCCCACTGCCCCTGGCGTCACATGCAGATCTTCTGCCGCTTTCGTGAAGCTCAAATGCCTCGCCGCAGCCTCGAAAGCGACCAATGACCGGAGCGGCGGAAGATTTTTCATGGGATAGTTATTCTATTGCATATGCGAATAAAAGTCATTTGTCGGGTGCTGGCCGTACGGCCACAATGCCTGCGTGGGAGTTATTTGCTGATGACGTACCCATGATGCAGTTTTTGAATTAAACCAAAGCATTTTCCACAGTTCACAAGGAGATCTCATATGCCGCTCGTTCACATCCATGTTCCGCAAGGCAAATCCGCCGAGTATCGTCGTGCCATCAGTGATGTTATTTACAGCACAACGATCACCGTATTGAATGTTCCCGAATACAACCGATTTCATGTGATTGCCGAGCACGCGAGCACAGACTTGGTGATGGACCCAAGCTACTATGGTATTCACAGAAGCGAAAACGCCCTCATCATCCAAATCACGCTGAACGAGGGGCGAGCGACGTTGGAAATGAAGAAGGTGTACTACAAGGCTTTGGCGGATGGTTTGCACGAGCGTCTGGGGTTGCGTCGTGAAGATGTGTTCATTAATCTGGTCGAGGTAAAAAAAGAAAACTGGTCCTTGGGCAATGGCGAAGCCCAATATGCCTGATGGCTGGTTATGTCGACTAGAGTCAAAAAAAAGCCCGTAGACCTTGCGGTACGGGCTAAATCCAATTCGGAGAGAATCAGAGGAGACGAAGAAACTATATCGTTACCGCCCGCGTCCGTCTGCTTTATTTTCTTAATAATCGATATGTCATTCTGTTATAACAAGTCTAAATATTAGTGAGTTTCTAAGGTCCATAAACAGACGCCAATACTACGTACCATCTACGGCTTTATCAGCACTACTTAATGCGTTGAAGAAAGCCAAGCACCAAGTTCGGCCCTGTTATGGTAAACCGCACTGCACTCTTCTTCATAAGGCCGTTCTCGTAGGTAACTATTACACTGCTGCCTTTCTTGCCTTGTCTCAGGACTTGCAGTTTGCCAACCATTGTAGGGCCTATCAGCGCTTATCAAGCATCTTGGCGAGCTTGGGCTCAATTGGCAAGCGTTTGAACATGTTGATGTCAGTGCCACCGGCATTGCCTGTAGGGACAATGCCAATGACAGACCCGAGCGCACCGAGGGCAATTCGCATTACTTGGCCAATCATATCTCCTGCTGAGCGACGCTTGCTCCCGATTTTCAGCATGAGGCAGTGCGTCCTATTCATGGACACTGCTTCTTACGCAGCTGAAAACACGCCGCAGGACCGCATGGCGGTGCTGAAATAAGCGCTTAACAAACCAGCTAACTACGGGTGTGGCAATACGCGGTGTAAATTCCAGACGGTCTGTAATTAATGTGCCCTCCCCGATCGGCGTAATCACGCGCTCATGGCGCCATAGCCGCATCGTCAGCATAGGAGACTGTTCAAGAAAGCGCCGCCCGCTTTCCACTTCCAATAGCGTCAGGACTGACCGATCAATTGGTAATACACCGACCAGCAAAAACCAACTGCGAAAAAGAGGTTTGGCAGGCGCCACTTGGAAGTCGAGAAGACTTGACTTACCTTTCGGTATTGTCATCTTTAACAAAGGCCACATTTCCGCCCTTATACCTTTCACCGAGGTGACCCAAGCCCAAATCTCGCTAGCAGGAGCCGTTGCTTCTGACTCAAAGGTAAGTCGCACGGTATTCAAAATTGGCCTTTATGCATCCATGTATAAAATTGCAAATTGTGTGGTGGCCAGCTTAGCTGCAAACGCTGGTTTAGTTCTATGTTCATCGTTTACCCGTACCTTCCTCGATAGTTTCGGCACGGGGCTGCACTATCGCAGGAGCGGCTTCAGACTTTAATTCACGTCGCGCCTGCGTAATTACGGAGCGTGCCGCAGTCAATCCGAGCACACCCATTACGGTGGCGACAAGCAAATCAGGCCAGCCAGCACCTGTGCCAAACACCCCCAAGGCGGCAAGCAGCACCGCTATATTGCCGATAGCATCGTTTCTTGTGCATAGCCAGACCGATCGCATATTCGAATCGCCATGACGGTAAGCGAACAATAGAATGGCAACGAACACGTTGGCGGCTAGCGCCATGAAACCAATCGTGCCCATGGTTGATGCGTCAGGGACAGTTCCAGCAGTCATATTCCATGCTGCCGTGCCAAGTACGAAAAGACCATAGGCGCCCATGGTCACGCCCTTAACTAGCGCGGTGCGAGAACGCCAGATTGGCGCAAGCCCGAGGACAAACAGGGACACGGCGTAGTTGGCTGCATCGCCGAAAAAATCAACCGCATCAGCCAACAGTGCTACGGAACCTGCTTTCCAGCCACCAAAAATTTCTACGCCAAACATGCCGGCATTGACCGCCAGCGCAATCCAGAGAATACGGCGGTAGACGGGGTCGACCGGTGGTTTGGTTACAGTACATCCTCCAGAACAGCAATCAGACATTTCGCATTCCTTTCAGGTATAGTGATATTAGAAACCCCGTAGCCGCTACAGGGTCAAGCACTTTTTGGAGTTAGGCATGCGCATAGGTGAATTGGCAAAACGTACCGGCACCGAAGTTGAAACCGTCCGGTATTATGAGAAATCAGGCTTGCTGGCCGAACCGACCCGGAACGCCGCAGGTTATCGCGATTACAAGGAGGCGCATCAGGAGCGCCTCCAGTTCATCCGGCATTGCCGGTCGCTGCAAATGTCGCTTGCCGACATTCGCGTTCTACTTGACCTCAAGAGCAATCCAACGGCGGGTTGCCAGGATGTGAATGCGCTGGTGGACCACCACATTGAACGCATCCGTACGCAAATGGAGGCGTTGCGCACTCTGGAGGCGCAGTTGACGACGCTGCGTCAGCAATGCGGCGAAGCGCACTCGGTACAGGAATGCGCCATCCTCCAGAATTTGTCAGAATCCTCAGAAAATCACGATTGTGCATGCCATACTGAACATTAACTATACGGCTAACTGGACAGAATGAGATCAGTAACAGAACCAGTACCTAAAAAGAAAAAGGTGACCAGTTGCGGCACGCTGATCATTAACAAGCGAGGCGAGCTTCTCCTTTGCCATGTGACGGGCACTCTGAACTGGGATATCCCCAAAGGCTTGCAAGACCCGGGCGAGTCAACGCTTGAAGCGGCAAGACGGGAGCTACATGAGGAAGCTGGGATCGAGTTCGATGAAGACTTGTTTGAAGAAATCGGTAGCGTCGACTATCGCAGTGACAAGCGCCTACATCTTTACAAGGTATGCGCTCCCGACGGATTTGATAGTCTCGGACATCTGAGATGTACCAGCTATTTTCCGCATCACGTCACCGGCAAACCGACCTTGGAAGTAGATGGCTTTTGCTGGGCCACACGTGAAGATATCAACCGTCTTTGCTGGCCTCGTATGGCAAAAAGCTTACGCTCATTAGACTGGTAGCGTTACCTGATACGCTATCAATGGCATCCACAGAGATATGATATATTCGCCCCACCTTTGGGGAGTAGCCGGCTTCCACCCAGGAAGTGCCCGTATCAACATGCTCGGCATGTATTTTTTTTGCCGTGGTACGGGTGGCCGTTCAGGTTGGCGAGACCATTGGCATGTCAGCACGACGTAAGTCGGGCCGTGTTTGGCATGCCTTTTGTCGATGCCCGGCCTGAAAGCTACGAATGAACTTCATCTCCACTACTCTTATTGCGCTCGCCATGTCAACAGACGCTTTTGCGGCAGCTGTTGGAAAAGGAGCTGCGCTCCACAAGCCTCAACTGCGAGAAGCGCTTCGGACGGGGCTCATCTTCGGTGTCATCGAAGCATTGACTCCTGTTGGCGGTTGGGCGTTAGGAAAAGTGGCTGCCCCCTATGTGTCAGCGTGGGACCACTGGATTGCTTTTTCTCTTCTCAGTGCGCTGGGCCTACGGATGATAAAAGAGGGAATGTCTACTCCAGAAATCGAGAAAGGCAAGCCAAGCAGCCATTCTTTCTGGATACTCGCCGTTACCGGATTTGCGACCAGTATCGATGCGATGGTGGTCGGCGTCGGATTGGCTTTCATAGACGCGAATATCATCGTAACAGCAGCCGCAATCGGGCTTGCCACTTTTACCATGGTTACAATAGGAGTGATGCTAGGAAGAGTATTGGGGCTTATCGCTGGTAAGCGAGCTGAGCTCATGGGCGGAATCATTTTGATAGGGATTGGATGCCTTATTTTGTACGAGCACATCGGTAACCCAGCCTGAGCTTTTGTGGAGGGTGTAAATAATTTTGTGTAAACGGTCATTTGGCAGGAAACTGCCGCCACCAAGGAGAAATAATGACCGTAGCAAAGCGCACCAAGCGGGCCAAGCCCGATCCCGAACTCGTCAAGTTGGCTGACAGCCTGCTGGCCAATTACCAGAAACCGGAAGACCTGATCGGCGAGAACGGCCTGCTCAAGCAACTCACCAAGATGCTCGTTGAGCGCGCCCTGGAAGCCGAAATGACTGAGCACCTGGGTCACGACAAGAGCGGCACGGTGGCCAACGACACCGCCAACACCCGTAACGGCCACAGCGCCAAGACCTTGAAGGGTGATTTCGGCAAGCTGCCTCTTGATATCCCCCGCGACCGCCAGGGCAGCTTCGCACCGCAAATCGTCGGCAAGCACCAAACCCGCTGGAGCGGCTTCGACGACAAGATTATTTCGCTCTACGCCCGCGGCCTGTCAGTGCGAGAAATCCAAAGCCACCTGGAAGAAATGTACGGCACTGAAGTATCCCCGACCCTGATTTCCAGCGTGACCGACGCCGTGACCGAAGAGGTCAAGGTTTGGCAAGCCCGGCCGCTCGACGCCCTCTACCCGATCCTGTATCTCGACTGCATCCACGTCAAGGTGCGTGACAGCGGCGCGGTGCGCACCAAGGCGGTCTACCTGGCCATCGGCGTGAACATGGCGGGTCACAAGGAAGTGCTGGGCCTGTGGATCGCCCAGACCGAAGGCGCCAAATTCTGGCTGCAAGTGGTCACCGAACTGAAAAACCGGGGTGTGCAAGACATCTTCATTGCCTGAGTGGATGGCTTGAAAGGCTTTCCGGACGCTATCGAGGCGGTCTATCCGAAAGCCGCTGTCCAGCTGTGCATCGTCCACATGGTGCGCAACAGCCTGAACTTCGTCCCTTGGAAAGCCCAGAAGGAAGTGGCCGCCGATTTGAAACGCATCTACACTGCCGCGACCGTCGAGGAAGCCGAGCGCATGCTCACCGAATTCGAGGTCAAGTGGGACAAGCAGTATTTGCCGATTGGCCAATCCTGGCGGCGCAACTGGGCGCGCATCATTCCGTTCTTCGACTATCCGCCGGAAATCCGCAAGGTCATCTACACCACCAACGCGATTGAATCGATTAACATGAGTCTGCGCAAAGTCATCAAGACCCGCAGTTCATTTCCGACCGATGAGGCTGTGGCCAAGCTGTTTTACCTGGCGCTCAACAACATCAGCAAGAAGTGGTCGATGCCGCTGCGGGACTGGAAAGGCGCATTAAACCGTTTTACCATCCAGTTTGAAGACCGGATAGCACAGCATTAATTGAAAACCCGTTTACACAAAATCTAGGACACCCTCCGGCTATTCACTCAAGGTATTGCCCGATGCTTCTGAAGCCGTTCCAGCTTTCTGGTTGGGACGGTTTAATCTGTCCGAAAAACTGTCCCCAGGCGACCAAAGTCAGCGTGGCAGTTGCCATGCCCCCCGGGCGTTGGATGCCACGCGCGCTGAAAGCCTTACTTCGGTCTCGCCAGCAACGCTGCCTGCACGGGCTCATCCTGCAATACCAGGCGATCAGATGCCAGATGCAGTTGCTCTGCCGTTCAGGTTTGGCGCGCTTGCGCTGCAGCGGACGGCCTTGCTCGCGCGCCCACAACGACTTTACTGGACTCAAGCCGAGCCGTGCCGGCGTTTTCTACATCGTCGCGCTGCCGACCTCGATCTCAAGCACAGCCCCCGGAAGCAAAGGGAACCTATGTCTCCACTCGCCGTCAGACTTTCTTTTGCTTTGCGAAGTGGCTTCATGCAGAGCCAGCTTGCCGCCGATAAAAATATCGCAGGCTCACCCGAGTTGCTCGTTCTGATCGAGAAAATCATTGCACACGAACCCGATGTACCGGCGATAAAGTCGGACGCACCGAAACCCATTTAAATGAAGCCAGTAATTAAGGAGGCAGGCATGGAATCGCTTACCAAGGAAGTCTTGTTCGACCTGATGCGCGAGCGGGAAGGACCATGCTTGTCGCTGTATCAGAATACCCATCGGCATCATCCGGATAATACGCAGGACCCGATTCGATTCGGCAATCTGATCAAGCAACTGGAAGACTCGCTGCAGCAGCAGCCAGCTGCACTGCGAACAAAATTGTTGCAGCCATTTTATCAATTACGCAACGATAACGATTTCTGGAGCCACACTCTCGATGGCCTTGTCGTGCTCAGTGCGCCTGAAGAGCATCGGATTCTCAAAACGCACCGACCGGTGGTTGACTTTGCGGTGGTTGCCGACACATGGCATGTCAAGCCGCTATTTCGCATTTTCCAGACAGCAGAGAGTTTCCAGGTGCTGTGCCTGACGCGCGAATGGGTACGCCTGTATGAAGGAAACCGTGATGTCCTCGACGAAGTCGAATTGGCCGACGGCGTTCCCGAGAACATTACCGACGCGTTGGGAGAAGAACTGACCGAACCTTATCAAAAAGTATCGCAATATGGCGTAGGGCCGGGAGGCGCGGGTAGCGGCATGCGTCATGGTCATGGCGGCAGAAAGGATGAAATCGTCAAAGATACGGAACGCTTTTTCCGAGTCATCGACAAGGCCATTCTCGAACATCATTCGCGCCCATCGGGATTGCCGCTAGTGCTGGTAAGCTTGCCCGAGTACCAGGGAATTTTCCGCGGACTGACACAGAATCCGTTTTTGTACAAGGAAGGCGTTTCACTCGATCCGGGTGCCCTGGATATCGAGCAGCTCCGGCAAAACGCATGGCGCGTGATTGAGCCCGAACTCCAGCAAAATGTGCGTCAATGGATCGAACTGTTCCAGGAACGCATCACCAAGGGGCTGGGGTCCGAGCAACTGGAAGAGACAATGAAAGCCGCCGCTGACGGCAGGATCGACATGTTACTGGTGGATGCCGATAAGCATGTTCCGGGATGGCTCGACCTCGAACGCAGGAAAATTGTGCATGCAGACGACTTTGATGACCCGACCGTGGGCGACGTGCTCGATGACATGGTCGAACTGGTGCTGCGTCACGGAGGAAAGACGCTGATAATTCCAAAATCCGTGATGCCGACGCAAAGCGGCATTGCAGCGTCTTATCGGTACTGATCGTTGATCATGCACAGCCGATGCAAGGTGTGGACTGAACCGGGATTTGACCTGAGCGGCAGGTCCTGGCGCCGGCGACCTTACTGCGCCGCTCGGTTCACAGGTGCCATGGCTCCAGCTTGGGCTTGTCCAAGCCAAACTTGGTCCAAACATTCTTGCGCGGTTGCTCGACAGTTCCTGTCGCCAAGCTGGAAATAGGGTGAAGAATTGAATCGATGGAGCACATGTCTCTGTCATTGAGTCACGTAGCGTCTTAATAAATCCAATCATCGAAAAAGCAAAAGTCGCGGCAGATTCTTTTAACAGAATCGGCCGAAAGCAAGCGCTAGCCAAGTTTCATGGCGTAATCAAATCTGACAGCGACTGACAGACCACGCCTGGTTAAATATCGTTTTAAGTATCCACTCAAAATAAAATGTGAAATGGATGTGCTTGCAGGTGGATGCGATGCAAGAGACCGGGCCGCTGCAGTGCGAGCACTGTAAGGGCCGGGCAACGCTGCAGCGCGCCGCCTGCAGCCGCAGACGATCACAGTTTATTCTGAGTAGGTGCTTAAGTGCTTAAGTCATTAAATGGGTTCAGTGCGCTGCTTGATACCGCCTATTAAAAAGAGTCAAAAAAATTCGAAAGACCTGCTTGCCGTACTTAAGGACGGCAAAGCAGTAACAACAGGGTCGGAGTCACCTGGTTCAGACGCCGTTTGCTCTACTTGGTACGATGCAACGCTTCGATGCGTTGCTGCAAGGTCGCTGTTGATACTTCGCCAAGACGACGATCAATCAGTTTTCCGTTCGCATCAAAGAAAAGCGTTGTAGGCATTGCTCTTGATCCAGTTTCCTTGCCGACCTGCATTTGCGTATCGAGCAAAGCATTCTTGAGATCGAGCCCCTTCGAGTTCAGATATTGACGTACTACGTCTGCCGACTCACCCTGATTGACAAAGATGAAATGAACATCAGGATGGCGGATTTGCGCATCGCGTAATACCGGCATTTCACGTTGGCACGGCGGGCACCAGGTCGCCCAGAGATTAATCACCATCGGCTTGCCGGCAAAGTCGCTCAATTGGACCGACCTGCCATCCAGGCTTGCCAAAGCGGTCTGAGGCAGTTGTGCCGGGTTACTCAGCAATGATGCCGCCAAGGTGGCCACAGCCCAGAATGTTCCCCCAGCCACCATCGAAAGTGCTACACCTTTTCTTTTTTCCGGCTGGCGCCACGCATACCATGCAGCGACCGCAATCGCCGCAGTCAATCCGGCGACAGCATGAAATCCGCCATCCCGGATATCCAGAATGCTCCATGGCTCCTTTTTGTACAGGTCGAAATAAACCGCGACAAATGCAAGCCTTGCGACGACCACGCCCACTAGCAGGACGTTCCAGAGTGATTGTTCAATATCGATTTGCCGGGCTCGTCCGGCCCGCTTGCCAACAGCTGAGCCAATCAAGAACGCCCCAAGCAGTATGAGAGGAGCAAGCGGCAGCGCAATCGAACCGATGTGAATGGCGTCCATTACATTTCACCCTATATCTGCGCAAGAAATTTGCTCATGTTTAGCCCGTGAGGAATGGCCATGCCATGTCCGATGAGGCAGGCGTGACCTGTGCGGATCCAAAGCGACGGCATTGACGCATCTTTAACGTCTGCCTGTTGCACCAGGCTGCAAGCGCAGTCCCGATACAATATTGGTTTGTGAAAGGCTGGTTCATGACGCCGATGACCGGCCGCTGGCCATCATTGATGGGCAATCAGCGTTCCTCATAAGGGCATTCCCGCGATGAACGCGCGCATGTCGTCAATCGGATCCAGTACCCACGTCAGCTCACTGCTACTTGGTATATGCGCTTCCTCTTTACCAGTGACCCCAGCTGCGGATTGCGCGATTGGATCAATTGCAGTCTTGTGGTCTTGGTGCTGAAACACGATGGCCGCGATGGTTCCTGACATTTTACAATGATATGGAAGAATGCTTTTTATCTGAGCTTTGTGTACTAAATATCATTTTAAAATTAAGAGAATGCATGGACAATCCTAAGGTTCCTCTACGCATGAATATTGCGCTCCACGTAATCAATGATAAATACCGCTTCCAAACTGTCGCACATGCGACCCGCCATCAAATTCATTGCCGGCCTATTAATCGGAATCTTCATCAGCGGCTCCATCGGCGCGGCCTATGCAATTTACCAGCTATGGCAAAGACTACCTGCTATCGACCATCTGGCCAGCTACGATCCGATGCTGCCAATGCGGATATACGCCAGAGATGGCAGCCTGCTCGCCGAATATGGCCAGGAGCGGCGGGAGTTTGTGCCGATCGAGCAGATTCCGCACAAGGTGCGTCACTCTCTGCTGGCAATCGAAGACGCCAATTATTACGAACACGGTGCAGTCGACTTCAACGGACTGGCACGCGCAGCCGTGCGCAATATCGCGGCCGGCGGCCATGCCCAAGGCGGCAGCACCATCACGATGCAGGTTGCGCGCGTTTTTTTCCTGAGCCGGGAAAAGACATACAAGCGCAAGATCATGGAGATCCTGCTGGCTTACAAGCTCGAATCTGTCTACAGCAAGAACAAGATTCTTGAGCTGTACATGAACCAGGTCTATCTGGGCGAACGCGCCTACGGATTTGCTGCGGCCGCATCGGTCTATTTTGACAAGACGCTCGACCAGTTGAGCATAGCCGAAGCTGCCATGCTGGCCGGATTGCCGAAAGCGCCCTCCGCGTACAATCCGGTCGTCAATCGCGAACGCGCCATCGAGCGCCAGCAATATATCCTAAAACGCATGCGCGAACTGGGCTTTCTTGATGAGCAGGCGTATCAACTGGCTCGCGCCGAAGAGCTGGCGCTTCGGCCCCGGTACAAATCGATCGTGCCGGCAGCCGCCTATGCCGTTGAACAAGCCCGCAAAATGGTGGTCGAGCAGTATGGTGATGACGCTTATTCGCTCGGCCTGGATGTCACTACGACAATCAGCATGCCGGAACAGCATGCCGCAACCAGTGCATTACGCACTGGACTGTTGAACGCCCAGGATATGCGCGGTTATGCCGGGCCGGAGGCACGTGTCAGGGAGCATGTCGATATCGGCGATCCGGCAAGAATTCGGGCAGCACTCGCGCCTTATCGCGACAGCGGCTCCTTGCTCGCGGCCATTGTGCTGGAAGCATCCGGCTCGACTGGGATCGCAGCAGCATTGCGTGACGGCACCCTGCTCCGGATTCCTGTCAAGAAGTTGGGGCCTGGCGCCATTGCCGCGCTCAAGCCCGCAGCGCCGGCCCGCCAGCGCATTGAACCGGGCGCTGTTATCCGTGTCATGCACGACGGGGGAAAAAACTGGAGCTTAAGGCAATTGCCCAGGATGGAAGGTGCGCTTGTTTCTATCGATGCTGAATCCGGCGAGATCCTTGCATTAACCGGCGGCTTTGACTTTGCTTTCAATAAATTCGATCACGCAGTACAAGCCATACGCCAGCCTGGTTCGACCTTCAAGCCATTCGTTTTTTCCGCAGCGCTGGAAAAAGGCTATTTTCCCGGCACACTGATCGACGACACCCAGCGTCTGGTAACACCGGCAGCACGCGGCCGCAAGGCATGGCGCCCGCGAAATTATGGCAACAATTACGAAGGTTTCATTTCGGCCAGACGTGGCTTGACGCGTTCAAAAAACGTGGTGGCGGTCAATCTGATGCAGGCCGCAGGCGCGGACTATGTACAACAATTTGCCACCCGTTTCGGATTTGTTGCAGAGCTCAATCCTCCTGGCCTGCCACTTGCCCTTGGGGCGGGCGCAGTCACTCCGCTGCAGCTCACGCAGGCCTATGCGGTATTTGCCAACGGCGGCGAACTGGTCGAGCCACGCTTGATCAGCAAGGTGAGTGAGCGCACCGGCAGCGTACTCTTTGAAGCGCTCGCCGCGTCGCCGCGCACACAGGCAATTTCAGAACGCAACGCTTACGTGATGGA
>JAKFFK010000241.1:0-2170 GCA_036675285.1 Paucimonas sp.
TGTCAATGTTGGCATCAACCAGAACATTACCCAGTTCCAGAATGTCGAAGTCAATGCCCTCAACAATGTCGGCGTCATCGGTGCCGGCTTTGGCCCGCTCAGCTTCGATGTCAGCCCCAAGCAATTCGCCAACGCAGTCGCCGTCGTCTGAACATGCGAATGAGCGGGTGCAGTGGTCGGCGTAATTTCCGGCCGGCGCGCCTCTTATGGCATTGGCATGACACTTGCTGTTATTTTTAAGATTTGGAACAAATTTCACCTGACATTCTGGAGACATACCATGGCATTCCTGACGATCAAGGATCTTCCTGCCAGCCGCACTCTGGACCGCGCTGCAATGACCTCCATCAAAGGTGCCGGCGCGCCCTGGGTGTATGGATGGATCCGTCCTTATGTTGTGGCCTCTCCCAGCTTCGGTTCTGTCATCAACTTCTACCAGATCAACAACTATGCTGATCAAATGACCAATCAGGTACAAGTTGTCAATATCGATAATTCCGCGGCCAATGCAAACATTAACGTGGCCCTCGACGAGCACAGCACGAACAGCAAATAGCAAACGGCAAGGCCAGATCGCAGAGGTTGTCGTGACATGTGAAACCAAATTCCAATGGATATCTGCCGCTTGTTCACATGCCGGCATGGTGCGCCAAATTAATGAAGATGCCTGCCTGGAGCAGCCCGAGCGCGGGCTTTGGGCGGTAGCCGACGGCATGGGCGGCCATACGCTTGGCGATGTTGCCAGCCGCATGGTGGTCGACAGCTTGAACCGATTGGCGCCGCCAGCCAGCCTGGCCAAATTCGCAGGCGATGCACAAGACCGGCTGCAATCCGT
Organism: Paucimonas sp.; assembly: GCA_036675285.1. Lineage (GTDB taxonomy): Bacteria > Pseudomonadota > Gammaproteobacteria > Burkholderiales > Burkholderiaceae_D > Paucimonas. The sequence continues at coordinate 836 of JAKFFK010000241.1, forward strand.
AAATCGTCAGTTGCTGGCCGAGGCTGCGATGCGCGATGTACGGATAATCGGCAGCACGGTTGTCGTCCTGCTTGCATACGAGCGTCATTGCAGTTATCTGTGGGCCGGGGACAGCCGCATCTACCTTTACAGAAATGGCCAGCTGCGCCAGCTCACGCGCGACCATAGTCAGATCGAAGAACTGAAGGCCAGCGGCATTCTCGGTTCTGCAGAAGCCATCCAGCACACTGCACGCAATTTGATTACCCGCGCTGTCGGCGCAGCAGAAACACTTGAGGTGGACGAAGAGATTCTCGAAGTCCACGACGGCGACATCTTCCTGCTGTGCAGCGACGGCTTAAGCAATGAGGTCAGTGAAGCAGCCATGTGCAGCGCCCTTACCACCGGAAACTGTCGCCAGGCTTCGGAAGCATTGATTGAGATGGCGTTAAAACATGGCGGGCGAGACAACATTTCGGCAGTCGTGGTGCGGGCTGACGATCTGTACGGCACTGAAAAAACCGTGTTGAATCCAGCACTATGATTTCATTACAGCAACGGTTAATAAAGATGCCACTAAGTTGCACAAGGTCAACAGTATGGCTGTCGGTTGTTGCAATCAGGGTATTCCAACGCGCCAAACCAATCCGATAACGATGCAGATCAAGGCCTTTGCACGTATCCAGACGATCATGAGATTGAGACGAGTATGCCTTTGCAAGAACAATGCATGAGGTGTCTTGTACATTCTTTGATGTCTTCATGCATAGCCAACAAAATGCTGAGGAGCATCAATTCAGATGAAAACTTTGCCAGGAAAATGCTTGCCTTCACTGTCTTTCTTTATTGTGCCGGTCCTTGGCAGTACGGCTGGACACATGGTGTTGTGAATGCGACTTAGTCTGGATAAATAAATCAAGTTGCCGCAATGTGTCGGCAATTTCCCAACTTGCAAATGAGGTGAGATTAAAAATGTTGCATGGTCCCCGACTATTTTTATTTATTCAAACTGCCTTAGTCTAACGGTTCAGCCACCTCCATTCATGGAAGTCCAAGCTTTGCTGTTGGCCTTCCGGCATTAAGTGAAATCATGTTCCTGCGCACTCAATACTCGATATTCACACGCTGGCAGATGAGCGATGACCGTCCGCCAGGCTGCTGCGTTGCAGCGCACGGCCGGCGGCCGACAATATTGGCTGCAATGAAAAGATGCTTGCGCCCGATTCGCGTATGCCTGATTTTTTATGCAATCGAAACGCCGCTGCGTGCATCACAGGCTCTGGCACTAAAGGTGCTTGGAAGGTCGATGCTTGCACCAGCAGTGCCGACGGTGCAAACGGCAAGGCTCGCGGCTAT
>JAKFFK010000100.1:0-13299 GCA_036675285.1 Paucimonas sp.
TGCGGGTGGCGCTGGCCACCACCCATCTGCCGCTGAAGGAAGTGCCGGCGGCAATCCGCTTCGATGATTTGCTGCGCACCATAGAAATCATTCATCATGACTTGCAAACCAAGTTCGGTATCGCCGAGCCGCGCATTCTGGTGACCGGCCTGAATCCGCATGCCGGCGAGGGTGGCTATCTGGGACGCGAGGAAATCGACGTGATCATGCCAGTGCTGCAAGCTGCGCAAGCCAGCGGCATCGATGCGACCGGCCCGTATCCGGCCGATACCCTGTTCCAGCCCAAGTACCTGGAGCGCGCCGATTGCGTGCTGGCCATGTACCATGACCAGGGCTTGCCGGTGTTAAAGCATGCGAGCTTCGGGCGCGGCATCAACATCACGCTTGGATTGCCGATCATCCGTACCTCGGTCGACCATGGCACCGCGCTCGATCTGGCGGCCCAGGGCATCGGCCACGCCGATTGCGGCAGCATGATCGAAGCCATCAGGATGGCGGCGCAGATGGCTGCCACCGCACGTCAGGCGGGACCATGAAACATATCCCGCGCAAGCGTTTCGGCCAGAATTTCCTGACTGATCAGATGGTGCTGCATGACATCATCCGTGCCATCGATCCGCAGCCGGACGATGTGATGGTGGAAATCGGCCCGGGTCTGGCTGCCATGACCAGGCTGTTGCTGGCGTCGCTCAGGCAATTGCATGTGGTGGAGCTGGATCGCGACCTGGTGGCGCGCCTGCAAAAAAACTTTGACCCGGCGCGCCTGATCATCCATTCGGCCGATGCGCTGCAATTTGATTTCGGCAGCATTCCGGTGACGCCGGCAAAAAAGCTGCGCGTGGTCGGCAACCTGCCCTACAATATTTCCAGCCCTTTGCTGTTTCACCTGGCCGAAATCGCGCCGCAGGTTCATGACCAGCATTTCATGCTGCAAAAGGAAGTGGTGGAACGGATGGTGGCCGAACCCGGCAGCAAAACCTACGGGCGGCTATCGGTGATGCTGCAGTGGCGCTACCAGATGTCGCTGCTGTTCGTGGTGCCGCCGACCGCGTTCGACCCGCCGCCGCGGGTTGAATCGGCCATCGTGCGAATGATCCCGCTGGCGCAGCCATTGCCGTGCGACCAGGACAAATTGGGGCAGGTGGTGACCAAGGCGTTTTCGCAGCGGCGCAAGGTGATCCGCAATTGCCTGGCCGGGATGTTTACGGAAAACGAATTGACCGATGCTGGCATTGATCCGCAAGCGCGGCCGGAAACAGTGGCGATGGCGCAGTTCGTCACGCTCGCGAACCTGCTCGGGCAAGTTTGAAGAAGCTCACCATTTCTTCCCTAAAGAAGTCGTTAATCATCGGCAAAACAGCGGCAGGGTCGGTCAGCAATACCGCCGGTAATGCGCGCACCGGCGCAAACCGTATCAGGCTGTAGCCGCGACAGGCAGCCAGCATTAGCAATGCTGCAAGCATGATAAAACATCCAATCCGGGCAAGCCGTTCAGGTGTCGAAGCAAGCAAGCGGCGATGCGTCTAAAATGTTTGCCTTGGCTATTTACATTGGAAGTAAAAAATGCGCATCCTCCATACCATGTTAAGGGTTGGCGACCTTCAACGCTCGATCGATTTTTATACCAAGGTGCTCGGCATGCAACTGCTGCGCACGCGTGACAATCCCGAATACAAATACACGCTGGCCTTTGTCGGTTACGGCAGCAATCCGGAGCATGCGGAGCTGGAGCTGACCTATAACTATGGCGTGGAGCATTACGACATGGGCAGCGCCTACGGCCACATCGCCATCGCGGTTGAGGACGCAGCCCAGGCATGCGATGCCGTGCGGGCCGCAGGGGGTAATGTCACGCGCGAAGCCGGACCGGTCAAAGGCGGCAACACCGTGATTGCATTCGTGACCGACCCCGATGGCTACAAGGTCGAACTGATCGAGCGGGGCGTCTGAGCTGCGCGTGCATGCTGCTGCGTGAGTCGCGCGTCGCCCCAATCAGAAAATCGGCAGCGTTTCCGGCGCCTGGTCGCGCAAGGCTTTTTTGGCCGACTCGAACTCGGGAAAAATCGATTGCACGGTGGCCCAGAAGCGCGGGCTGTGGTTCATTTCGCGCAGGTGCGACAGTTCATGTGCAATCACGTAATCGATCAGCGGCAGCGCAAAATGAATCAGCCGCCAGTTCAGGCGGATCTTGCCGTCGGCGGTGCACGATCCCCATTGGGTGGTCGCCGATGACAGCGCAAACGAGCGATAGATGACTTCCAGTTTGGTGGCGTACTGCGGCAATCGTTCGGCAAAGATGCGCTTGGCCTCAGCCTGCAACCAGCCCTGCACCCGGTCTTTCAATTGCTGCTCGGCTGCATCCGCCGGCAGGCATACGATCAATTCGCGCTGGTCGCTATCGAACATGATGCCGGCACTCTGGCCGGCTGCAATGCGCAGCGTGATATCGGCGCCGAGATAGGGCATGGACGCGCCGTCGCGCCACTGCATCTGCGGTTGCAGGCGGCGTGCCGACCGCTCGCGCCGTTCATTGAGCTTGGTGAGGATCCAGCGCTGCTTTTCGCGGATCGCGCTTTCAATTTCGCTGATCGTCACCCATTTCGGCGCCGTCAGACGCAAGCCTTCATCGCCGATCAGAAAACCGATCGAGCGGCGCTTCGAGCGTACCAGCGTATATTCCAGAACATGGTTGTCGACCTGGATGCGGCGCATGCCTTTATTTGCGGCGATGTGCGTGTCGCCATGCAGCGGCGATGACGACTGCATGCTGGCGCCCGGCACCGGCATCGGGGCTGGATGATCGACCGTGGCATGAGGCGCCGAATCCGGTGAAAAAAAATCGAGCTGCAGTGCGAGCTGATGCGGGTCAGGTGAACTCTGGCGAAGTAGCTTCAAGGTTTAGGCGGTCTGTTTGACTGGCTGATCGGCATAGGCGGCAGGTGAAATTACCCGCATTTCCGATTCTATCCAATTTTCAACCTGTTGCATCAATTCTGTTGCAGTCAGGCCCTGCGGCGATATCGGTTTGCCAATCGACACGGTGATTGTGCCGGGCTGCTTGATGAAGGAATTTTTTGGCCAGTAGTCACCCGAATTCATCGCCAAGGGTACTACCAGCGTATTGGTTTCGACTGCCAGCCGGGCGCCGCCGCCCTTGTATTTGCCGCGCTGCCCGACCGGAATGCGCGTGCCTTCCGGGAACATGATGATCCACTGGCCGCCGGCCAGGCGCTTTTTTCCTTGCTCGACAATTTGTGAAAAAGCGTCGCGGCCCTTGCTGCGGTCGATCGGGATCATGCGCAACAGCGCCATGCCCCAGCCGAAAAACGGGATATACATGATTTCCTTCTTGAATACATACACCAGCGGCCGCGGCATGAAGTACAGGTAGAAAATCGTTTCCCATGCCGACTGGTGTTTCGACAGCAGGATCACCGGTGCGTCAGGCAGGTTTTCCAGGCCCTTGATTTGGTAATTGATACCGCATATCACCTTGGCGGCCCAGATCACGAAGACGTTCCAGCGCGAAGTCCAGTAATAGCGGCGGTTGTACGACAACGGCGCCGATAAAAAACACAGTGGCGCCCAGATGACGGTGGCCAGCACCATCAACAGGGTAAATAATAGCGACCGCAAAAAAAGCATCATGCGCGACATGGAAAAGAGCCTATCTCAAGAAAAAAGTTGAATCAGGAAGTAATTACAGGGTTGGCGCCGGCGTTGGATGGTGCTGCCAACAATTGTTCGACTACCGCCGCCAAATCCGGAAAGATCATCGTGCCAGGCGGCAGGCCGCCCTTGTCACGGGTTTTTCCACCCTTGCCGGTCAAGACCAGATAGGGCGCGCAGCCAAGCCCGAATCCGGCTTGCAAATCCCGCAGCGAATCGCCGACCACCGGCACGCCTTTCAAACTGATATTGAAGCGCTCGGCGATTTCACGCAGCATGCCTGGTTTGGGTTTGCGGCAATCGCAATTATCGTCGGCGGCATGCGGGCAAAAGAATACCGCATCGATATCGGCACCCACCTGCTGGGCGGCGGTATGCATTTTCTGGTGGATCGCATTCAACGTCACGATATTGAATTTGCTGCGGGCAATGCCGGACTGGTTGGTGGAAACCACGACCCGGTAACCGGCCTGGTTCAGGCGTGCGATCGCTTCGAGCGAGCCCGGAATCGGAATCCACTCATCGGGTGATTTGATGAAGGCGTCGGAATCCTGGTTGATGACGCCATCGCGGTCGAGAACGATCAGTTTCATGCGTAATCTTTATGCAAGTAGCCGGCCATGCGCGTCAATTTGTCTGCTTTTCCGGTTGCCAGGAAAAGGAGAGACGTGTGGCAAGGCGGCAGGTGGCGCATCGGCATTGCTGCTGACCCCTTTACGCAGCCAGCTTCGAAATGTCGGCAACCCGATTCATCATGCCATGCAGCTCTGACAGCAGTGCCAGGCGATTGTTGCGCAATTGCGGGTCTTCCGCCATGACCATCACATCGTTGAAAAAGGCATCGACGTTTTCGCGCAATCGGGCCAGCGCTTTCAGCGTGCCGGTAAAGTCCCCTTCGGCAAATGCCGCATCGATCTGCGGTTTCAGGGAAGACATGGCAGCATGCAAGCCCTGTTCGGCCACTTCCTGCAACAAGCCGGCTTGAACGATATGGTCCACGCTCGCGGTTTTTTTCAAGATATTCGTGATTCGCTTGTTGGCGGCGGCCAGCGACTCGGCTTCTTGCAAGGCAGCAAATGCCTGCACCGCCTGCAGTCGCTCGAGGATATTGTCGAGCCGATCGGGTTCCTGGGCAACCACGGCTTCCACTTCATTCTGGGCAAAGCCGCGCTCGCGCAACAAGCCGCGCAGCCGGTCATACAGGAATGCGCGGATCTCGGCATCGGCTTGCTTGAACTGGGTGTTGCCGGCAAATAGCTGCGCGGATTCACTGAGCAACTGGGCCAGCGACAGCGGCAGGCGTTTTTCAATCAGCATGCGCAAAATGCCCAGCGCATGACGGCGCAGTGCAAACGGATCCTTGTCGCCGGTTGGCGCCAGACCGATGCCCCAGATGCCGACCAGCGTTTCAAGCTTGTCAGCCAGCGCCACCGCAGTGCCGGTGGGCGCGGATGGCAATGCGTCGCCGGCAAAGCGCGGCTGATAATGCTCGGAAATCGCCTGCGCGACTTCGGCCGCTTCGCCATCATGCTTGGCATAGTAAGTGCCCATGATGCCTTGCAGTTCCGGGAATTCGCCGACCATGTCGGTCAGCAGGTCGGTCTTCGCCAGCAGCGCAGCGCGTTGCGCCAATCCCACGTCGCTACCGATGGCTTGCGCAATCTTCCCGGCCAGGCTCGTCACCCGCTCGGTGCGCTGGGCCTGGGTGCCGAGCTTGTTGTGATAGACCACATTCGCCAGTCCGGCCACACGCTCGGCCAGTTTCTTTTTCTTGTCTTGCTCGAAAAAGAATTTGGCATCCGACAGGCGCGGCCGTACCACGCGTTCATTGCCGCCGATGATGTGTTGCGGATCGGCGGTTTCCAGATTCGACACAATCAGGAAGCGCGAACGCAGGCGGCCGCCGGCATCGGTCAGGGCAAAATATTTCTGGTTGGTTTGCATCGTCAGGATCAGGCATTCCTGCGGCACTGACAGGAATTCTTCCTCGAAATGGCATTCATAAACCACCGGCCATTCGACCAGGGCAGCGACTTCATCGAGCAGCGATTCCGGCATCAGGACTTGATCGTGGCCGGCCCGGTCGAGCAAGGCAGCGCGAATTTTTTCCTTGCGCTCAGTTACGCTGGCAATCACCTTGCCTTGTACTTCGAGCAATCCGGCATAGCTTTCCGCGCTGGCAACCAGCAGGTCACCCTGCGACAAAAAACGGTGGCCGAGCGTAGTGCGGCCGGCTGCCAGGCCGAGAATTGCAATCGGGACCACATCGGCGCCATGCAATGCCATCAATTTGTGCACCGGGCGCACGAATTGCACAGTGGCGCCATCCGGGCGCTGGTAACTCATCATCTTCGGGATCGGCAATTTGGCAATCGTTTCTTCCAGTGCCATCTGCAGGCCGTGCGGCAGTGCAGAGCCGGCTGCGGTGTAGCTGTAGAAAAAACTGTCGGCCTTGCCATCGGGCGCACGCTCCAGGTGTTCAATGCCGATCGATGCGACCTTGGCGATGCCAGCCAGCGCCGCCAGCTTCTTGGCCAGTGGCGCACTCGGGTTGCCATTGGCGTCCAGTGCGACACTGACCGGCAATACTTTTTCGCGGATCGATTTGTCGGGCGAAGTGGCGCGCACTTTGGTAATCGCCACCGCCAGCCGGCGTGGCGTCGCATACGCAGTCGCCACCGCATCGGTTTCGACAAAGTCGCGCGATTTCAAGCCTTGCAGGATGCCGGCAGCAAAGGCATCGCCCAGTTTGGCCAGCACCTTCGGCGGCAATTCTTCGGTCAGCAGTTCGACTAGCAGTGTTTGGGTCATTTTCTTTGTCGTCAGTCCCGCGCAGGCGGATGGTCCGGTATTTTAATGGTGTCAAGCGCAGCCGGCGTCAGGGCCGGCTCCGCCTGTCAAGCTGCCTGGCGCGGGTCGCCGCACATCGGGAAGCCGAGCTTTTCGCGCGATTCGAAATACGCCTGGGCGACTGCCCTCGACAGGTTGCGGATGCGACCGATATAGGCTGCGCGCTCGGTCACGGAAATCGCACCGCGCGCATCCAGCAGGTTGAAAGTGTGGCCAGCCTTGAGCACCATCTCATACGCCGGCAGCGCCAGCGGCACTTCCATCAGGCGCTTGGCTTCGGTTTCATAATTGCCGAACAGTGAGAACAGGAATTCCGTGTTCGAATATTCGAAGTTGAAGGTCGATTGCTCGACTTCGTTCTGGTGGAACACGTCGCCGTACGTCAGGCGCTTGGTAACACCATGTTCTTCCCATTCGGTCCACACCAGGTCGTAGACGTTTTCCACACCCTGCAGATACATTGCCAGGCGCTCGATGCCGTAAGTGATTTCACCCAGCACCGGCTTGCAGTCGAGCCCGCCGACTTGCTGAAAATAGGTGAACTGGGTGACTTCCATGCCGTTGAGCCAGACTTCCCAGCCCAGGCCCCAGGCACCCAGGGTCGGATTTTCCCAGTCGTCTTCGACGAAGCGCACATCGTTTTGCTGCAGATTCAGCCCCAGCGCCTGCAGCGAGCCGAGATACAGTTCGAGAATATTTTCCGGCGCCGGCTTCAATACCACCTGGTATTGATAGTAGTGCTGCATGCGGTTCGGATTTTCACCGTAACGGCCATCTTTGGGCCGGCGCGATGGCTGTACATAGGCAGCACGCCACGGTTCCGGACCGATCGCGCGCAAAAATGTGGCGGTATGCGAGGTGCCGGCGCCGACTTCCATGTCGTATGGCTGCAGCAGTGCGCAGCCTTGCGCGGCCCAATACGCTTGCAGCGTAAGGATGACTTGTTGAAATGTGAGCATGATGGCTGGTTCCGTCCCCTTCAGGGGAAGTGCTGAAATCGGTAAAACCTTGAATTTTAGCGGGTTTTGCCAGCCGCAGGCGGGTTCCCGGTGTATTTCCGGCGCAAACACCATGCAATTGCCAGCATCAGGGCCGCCAGCAGCACGATTATCCGGTTGCCCAGCAGGATATAGGGCGTGATTCCAGTGTAGCCCTGCACCGAGGCGCTCAATACGCCTTGCTCCGAAGTTGGCAATTGCGCCAGCACCTGGCCGTTGCGATCGATCACGGCAGTCGCGCCGGTGTTGGTTGCACGCAGCATCGGCCGTCCGGTTTCCAGCGCGCGCATCTGTGATATCTGCAAATGCTGCGGCAAGGCGATCGAGTCGCCGAACCAGGCGATGTTGGATACATTGAGCAGGATGCTGGCCTGCGGCAGCTTGCCGAAATAGCCAGCGGCCAACTGGTCGGCGATTTCTTCGCCAAACAAATCTTCGTAGCAGATATTCGGCAATACCCACTGGTCTTTCACGGCGAACGGCGCTTGCCGCGCCGCGCCGCGGGTGAAGTCACCCAATGGCATGCGCATCATGTCGACGAACCAGCGAAAGCCGAGCGGAATGAATTCGCCAAATGGCACCAGGTGATGCTTGTCGTAACGATATGGCGGCTGCCCGGACGTGCCGCCCGGCGCCAGCCCCAGCACGCTGTTGGCGTATTTTTGCGGGCCGTCGGACACCGGCAAGCCGAGGATGATATGGCTGGACGACTGGCGCGAAAACGTCTGCAGCCGTTCCAGGTACTCAGGCGGCAAGCGATGCGACAGCAAGGGCAGCGCGGTTTCCGGGGTGGCGATCAGATCGGCCGGTTCGGCGCGAATCATCATGTCATATTGCGCCAGCGTGCTGGCCAGCTGCTCAGGCTGGAATTTCATTTCCTGCGGCACGTTGCCCTGCAACAGGCGCACCGAAATCGGCTGCCCCGATTGCTCAGTCCAGGAAACCGATTGCAAGGCCCAGCCGACCGCCAGCATCGGTAACACCAGTGCGGCAGCCGGCAGTTTTTTCGCCGGCAGCAGCGCCAGCGCTGCCGCCATGACGGCGGCCAGCCAGCCCAGACCATAGACGCCGACCACCGGCGCAAAACCGGCCAGCGGACTGGCGCTATGCGCATAACCGGACACCGCCCACGGCAAGCCGGTAAATACCCAGCCGCGCAGCCACTCGCTCAATGCCCAGAGCGCCGGCAGGATCAGTAACAGGGTGACGCTGGCAGATGTTTGCCAACGCTGTCGCAGCCAGCTGCCGGCGCCGGCAGCCAGTGCCGCGAACGCGCCCAGCCACAGCGCCAGCAAGGCCACCGCCAGGATGGCCATCCATGCCGGCATGCCGCCGTAACGATGCATGCTGATATAGAGCCAGTAGACGCCGCAGGCTGACCAGCCCCAGCCATACGCCAGGCCGACAATAAAGCTTTGTTTGATCGAGCCGGTGTGCAGCAGCAGCCGGAACAGCAGCGCCAATAAAATGATTTGCAGCGGCCACCAGCCGAATGGCGCAAATGCCAGCACGTTCAGTGCGCCGGCCAGGATGGCTGCCGGCACTGCGCCAGCCATCGGCAAGCCCCAGGGCAAGCCAGAAGACAGCGGGTAAGCTGCGCCGGCGCGCGACGGATTGTTCATCGGCTGCTTTGATTAAGAAAAATGATCAATTGCGCAAGAGAGGCGACATCATCAGCTGCTGGTTTCAACTGCGGATTGCGTCAGTTTTTCCGCCAGCAGCACATACACCCGGCGGGCATCGGCGCGCAGCACTTCAAAACGCACGGTGGCGATGTCGAACACATCGCCCTTGCGCGGCACCCGTCCCAGATGATTGGCAACCAGGCCGCCGATGGTGTCGACCGAGTCGTCGGAAAAATCGGTACCCAGAGTGTCGTTGACCTGCTCGATTTCAGTCAGTGCCTTGATGCGCCAGCGTGTGCCATGCGCGTCGCTATTGACGGCCAGGATATTGTCTGCTTCTTCATCGATGTCGTGCTCGTCTTCGATGTCGCCGACAATCTGTTCCAGCACGTCTTCGATCGTAATCAGGCCGGCAACGCCGCCATATTCATTGACGATAATCGCCATATGGTTGCGGTTGGCGCGGAAGTCGCGCAACAGCACGTTCAGGCGCTTGGATTCGGGTATGAAGACTGCTGGACGCAGCATGTTGCGCACATCGAAGGATTCGTCGGCGTAATAGCGCAATAAATCCTTGGCCAGCAGGATGCCGACTACTTGATCGTGTTCGCCTTCGACGGCAGGGAAGCGCGAGTGTCCGGTCTGCAGCACCAGCGGCATCCAGGCGTCGATCGGTTTGGTAATGTCGACCACATCCATTTGCGGACGCGGCACCATGATGTCATGCGCCGACAGTTCGGACACCTGGAACACGCCTTCAATCATCGACAGCGCGTCGGCGTCGATCAGATTGCGCGCATGCGCATCGTGCAGGATATCGAGCAATTCCGTGCGGTTTTCGGGCTCGGGAGAAATCAGTGCGGTCAGGCGTTCAAACAGTGACCGGTGGTGCGGTTTGGCGTCAATTGACTTGACGCCACTAGTATGAGCTTGCATATGGCGGGGAGCCGTTATTTCGAGGCCTATAAGAATACACCAAAATTATGGCTTATCTTGCCTGGCCAAACACGCGCACCCTACCGTAGGGCATAAACATGCCAGTTTTCATTGCTTATTTACAATTTATTGTGGTTTGCGATACGCAACGCTGGCTAATCATGATCGTTTCTGCAACAGTATGCCGCGCCGGCGGGCTTGCCAGGATATCAAGCAGTTTGATACGGATTGGCAAACCCGAGTTGCGCCAGCGTGTCGATTTCAAGCTGCTCCATTTCGGCAGCCTCGTCGTCGGCTTCGTGATCATAGCCTTGCGCATGCAGCACACCATGCACGATCAGGTGCGCACAATGCGCGTCCAAAGTTTTGTTTTGCTCGGCAGCTTCGTGTTGCACAACGTCGGAGCACAGGATAATGTCGGCCTGCGTGATGTCATTATGCTCATCTTCAGTATAGGCAAAGGTCAGCACGTTGGTTGCATAATCCTTACCGCGGTAATCGCGGTTCAGCGTGCGGCCTTCCTCGGCATCGACAAAGCGTATCGTCAATTCCGCCGGCGCCAGCAATGCTGCCTGGACCCAGCGGCGCAGCAGAGGGCGGGTAATGGCGTCCTGCAAGCGTGGATCCGGGTACTGGACCGACAATGACAACTTATGTTTCGCTGTCATTTCTGGGCTTGGCAGTCTTGCTGGCGGATTCGTAGGCATCGACGATGCGCGCAACCAATGGGTGGCGCACTACATCGGCGCTGCTGAAGTGAGTGAAGGCAATGCCGCGCACATCTTTCAAAACCTTGACCGCATCGATCAGGCCGCTTTTCTGGTTGCGCTGCAAGTCGATCTGGGTGACGTCGCCGGTGATCACTGCCTTGCTGCCGAAGCCGATCCGGGTCAGGAACATTTTCATCTGTTCCGGCGTGGTGTTTTGCGCTTCATCGAGAATCACGAATGCATGGTTCAGTGTGCGTCCGCGCATGTAAGCCAGCGGCGCGATTTCAATCGCCTGCTTTTCAAACATTTTTTGCGTGCGGTCGAATCCCATCAAGTCATACAGCGCATCGTACAGTGGACGCAGATAAGGGTCGACTTTTTGCGCCAGGTCGCCCGGCAAAAACCCCAGCCGCTCGCCGGCTTCCACCGCCGGTCGGGTCAGCACGATGCGCTGCACCGCATCGCGCTCCAGCGCATCGACTGCGCAAGCCACCGCCAGATAGGTTTTGCCGGTGCCGGCCGGGCCGACGCCAAAGGTGACGTCATGTTCGAGTATCGACTTGATGTACTGGTTCTGATGCGGCGTGCGGCCGCGCAAGTCATGCCGCTTGGTTTTCAGTACCGGGCTGGGCCCGGCATCTTCCGGCAAGGCTGGATTGGCTGCGCCGGAGGTCAGCGCGCTGCCGGCGCGTTGTTCGACCAGCGCCAGCTGGATATCGTCGATCGAAATGACTTTGTCGGCCAGCGCGTAAAAGCGTTCGAGAATCGCGATCGCCTGTTCGGCCTGCTCGCCGGTGACAATGAATTTCTCGCCGCGGCGAAAAATCGTCACGTCGAGTGCGGCGGCAATCTGGCGCAGGTTTTCATCCATCGGCCCGCACAGATGCGCCAGGCGCTTGTTATCGAGCGGTTCCGGGATGAAATGCAGCGGTTGTATGGGCGATTTTGTTTTCAATGGGTATTAATCCTGCAACAGCAGCGCGCCGCGCAATGAATAAGAATAGCTTTCGGTAATTTCAATATCCAGCAGCTTGCCGACCAGCTGCGCGGCTTGCGGACCGCCATCAAAATTTACTACCCGATTGCATTCGGTGCGTCCCTGCAGCTCACTGGGGTTTTTCTTGGAAGGTCCTTCGACCAGAATGCGCTGGGTTGAAGTCACCAAAGCATCGCTATACCGGCGCGTATTGTCGGCAATCACCGCCTGCAGTTGCTGCAGCCGTTTCAACTTCACATCGTATGGCGTATCGTCGGCCAGATTGGCCGCCGGCGTGCCGGGGCGCGGGCTGAAAATGAAGCTGTAGCTATTGTCGTAACCGATGTCATCGATCAATGTCATCATCGCCTCGAAATCCGCATCGGTTTCACCGGGAAAACCGACAATGAAGTCGGATGAAATTGCAATGTCGGGACGCACTTCGCGCAGGCGCCGGATGATCGATTTGTATTCGAGCGACGTGTAGCCGCGTTTCATCGCCATCAGGATGCGGTCCGAACCATGCTGTGCCGGCAAATACAGATGATTGACCAGTTTCGGCACCTTGGCATAGGTATCGATCAAGCGTTGGGTAAATTCCTTCGGATGGCTGGTGACGTAACGGATGCGCTCGATGCCATCGATGTCGGCGATGTATTCGACCAGCAAGGAAAAATCGGCGAGGTCGCCCGCGGCCGCCTCTTTGCTCATCAGACCGCGGTAGGCGTTGACGTTTTGTCCGAGCAAGGTGATCTCCTTGACGCCTTGCGCCGCCAGTCCGGCAACTTCGGTCAATATATCGTCAAAGCGGCGCGACACTTCTTCGCCACGGGTATAGGGCACGACGCAATAACTGCAATACTTGCTGCAGCCTTCCATGATCGACACGAACGCGGTTGCGCCATCGACCTTGGCTGGTGGCAAATGATCGAATTTCTCGATTTCCGGAAAGCTGATGTCGACTTGCGAACGGCCGGTGGCACGCCGCTGGCTGAGCATCTCCGGCAGCCGGTGCAGGGTTTGCGGGCCGAACACCATGTCGACGTAGGGCGCGCGCTTGATGATTGCCGCGCCTTCCTGGGAAGCGACGCAACCGCCGACGCCAATCACCAGATCCGGGTTCTTGAGCTTCAGTTCGCGTAGCCGGCCAAGATCGGAAAACACTTTTTCCTGTGCCTTTTCGCGCACCGAGCAGGTGTTGAGCAAAATCACGTCGGCATCATCCGGCGTATCGGTCTTGATCATGCCTTCGGCAGCGTGCAATACATCGGCCATCTTGTCCGAGTCATACTCGTTCATCTGGCAGCCGAAGGTTTTAATGAATACTTTTTTCTGCATGGTGTTACTTAAGAATAGTTGCCAGGGAATTACCTGGGCTGGTTGATTTTTTGCGCTGCCGGAGTTTGCGCAGCTTCCTTTTCAGTCAGGATCCAGACCCGATCGATGTCGCCCTGAGAGTCTTCGGTGTAATTGATCACCAGGTCGCTGGCGATGATCGAAGACGACATTTGAATCAGGTTTTGTTGATTGAAAAT
>JAKFFK010000212.1:0-13277 GCA_036675285.1 Paucimonas sp.
GAGCGCTCAGTTGCGGCAGGTAGGCTGAATTCTTATTTTGGGCTTTTGAGGAAATTATGAAATATGCGAAGCGCCTTCAATCGTTGATGCTTTATGCATTGCTTATGGCAACGGGCTTGCCGGCTTGGGCAGTGACAGTAGGCGACAGTCAGGGTGGACCGGCTTTGTGGCAGCTGAACTTGCAGCCGCCGGTAACCCAGATTGCGCGGGAAATGGATTCGTTGCATACGCTGATGCTGGTGATCTGTCTGGTGATCTTCCTGGCAGTATTTGGCGTGATGTTTTATTCGATTCTCAAGCATCGCAAGTCGCTTGGCCACAAGCCCGCCACTTTCCACGAGAGCACGGCAGTGGAAATTGCCTGGACCGTGGTGCCGTTCGTGATCGTGATCCTGATGGCATGGCCTGCCACGAAAACCGTGGTGGCGATGAAGGATACTTCCAATGCCGATATCACCATCAAGGCGACCGGCATGCAATGGAAATGGGGTTATGACTATCTGAAGGGCGAAGGCGAAGGCATTTCCTTCCTGTCCAATCTGGCCACGCCGCGTGACCAGGATCCGAGCAAGGTTCAGAATGACAACTATCTGCTCGAAGTCGACAATGAAGTGGTAGTTCCGGTCAACAAGAAAATCCGCATCATTACCACCGCCAGCGATGTGATTCATGCCTGGAGCATTCCTGCATTTGGCGTCAAGCAAGATGCGATCCCCGGATTCGTGCGCGATGCCTGGTTTCGTTCCGATAAAGAAGGAACCTACCGCGGCAGTTGCGTCGAATTGTGCGGCAAGGACCATGCTTACATGCCGATCGTGGTCAAGGTAGTCAGCGATACCGAATATGCAGCTTGGGTTGACGGCAAGAAAAAGGAAATGGCAGCCAAGGCAGAAGATCCAAACAAGGTCTGGACGGTCGATGAACTGAAGCAGCGCGGCGAAAAAGTTTACGCTGGCAATTGCGTTGCCTGTCACCAGGCAAATGGCAAAGGTGTGCCGGGCGCATTTCCAGCGCTGGACGGTTCCAAAATCGTGACCGGATCGAAAGCCGAGCAGATCGCAACCGTTTTGAAAGGCCGCGATACGCCGGCTATGCCTGGCGCCATGCCACCATTCAATGGTTTGTCCGATACCGAAATTGCTGCGGTGATTACTTATACCCGCAACAGCTGGTCGAACAAGGCCCAGGAAAACATCGTTCAACCGGCTGAAGTTCTGGCTGCGCGCAAATAAAATACTTGTGGGACAGAGTTAAGCGAAGCGGTACTCTGTCCCCAACAAATTGGAATCAGGAGTTTGAGATGAGTTCTATCGCACACGATCACGCACACGATCATTCTCACGACCACGCGCACGACCACCCGCATGGCTGGCGCCGTTGGCTGTACGCCACTAACCACAAGGATATCGGTACGCTATACCTGTGGTTTTCATTCACCATGCTGCTGTCCGGCGGCGTGCTGGCCATGGGCATTCGCGCCGAATTGTTCCAGCCGGGCCTGCAATTGATGCGGCCGGAATTCTTTAACCAGTTGACCACCATGCATGGCTTGATCATGGTGTTCGGCGCGATCATGCCGGCCTTCGTCGGTTTCGCCAACTGGATGGTGCCGCTGCAAATCGGCGCCTCCGACATGGCATTTGCCCGGATGAACAATTTTTCATTCTGGCTGCTGCCGCCGGCTGCGCTTTTGCTGATTACCTCCTTTTTTGTGCCGGGCGGCGCCACTGCGGCCGGCTGGACCATGTATGCGCCGCTGTCGACCCAGATGGGGATCGGCCATGATATGGCGATTTTCGCGGTGCACATCATGGGTGCTTCATCGATCATGGGTTCGATCAACATCATCACCACCATCCTGAACATGCGCGCACCCGGCATGACACTGATGAAGATGCCGATGTTTTGCTGGACCTGGTTGATTACCGCCTACCTGCTGATCGCCGTCATGCCGGTGCTGGCCGGCGCCATCACGATGACCCTGACCGATCGCCACTTCGGCACTTCGTTCTTCAATGCCGCCGGCGGCGGTGATCCGGTGATGTATCAGCATATTTTCTGGTTCTTCGGTCACCCTGAGGTGTACATCATGATCTTGCCGGCATTCGGCATCATCTCGCAAATTATTCCGGCATTTTCCCGCAAGCCGCTGTTCGGTTATGCATCGATGGTGTATGCAACATCGGCGATCGCGATCCTGTCGTTCATTGTCTGGGCGCATCACATGTTTACCACCGGCATGCCGGTCACCGGCCAGCTGTTCTTCATGTATGCCACCATGCTGATTTCGATTCCTACGGGCGTGAAGGTTTTCAACTGGGTCGCCACCATGTGGCGCGGTTCGATGACGTTCGAGACGCCAATGCTGTTTGCGAT
The DNA here is from genome assembly GCA_036675285.1 of Paucimonas sp. GTDB lineage: Bacteria > Pseudomonadota > Gammaproteobacteria > Burkholderiales > Burkholderiaceae_D > Paucimonas. The sequence continues at coordinate 2,377 of JAKFFK010000212.1, forward strand.
CGGCTTCATCTTCGTGTTTACGATCGGTGGCTTTACCGGCTTGATCCTGGCAGTGACCCCGATTGATATCCAGCTGCAGGACACCTATTACGTGGTTGCGCACTTCCACTATGTGTTGGTGGCTGGTTCGCTATTCGCGCTGTTTGCCGGCTTCTATTACTGGGGGCCAAAGTGGACTGGCTTCATGTACAACGAAACCCGCGGCAAGATCCATTTTTGGTTGTCACTGATCACTTTCAACATCACTTTTTTCCCGATGCACTTCCTGGGACTGGCCGGCATGCCGCGCCGCTATGCCGATTACCCGGCGCAGTTCACGGATTTCAACCTGATCGCCTCGATCGGCGGTCTGGGTTTCGGCTTGATGCAAGTGTATTTCCTGTTCGCTGTTGTGTTGCCATCGATTAAAGGCGGCCAAAAAGCAGCGGACAAGCCTTGGGATGGTGCCGAAGGCCTGGAGTGGACTGTGCCAAGCCCGGCACCATTCCATACATTTGAAGTGCCGCCAAACGTAAAGTGAAACAGAGGGCGGGCTGAGGCCCGCCCAGATTGATATGTCTGATCCAAAGAAGCCGAAAAATCTGAAAACCGCCCTGATTCTGGCATCAGTCGCACTGGTGTTCTTTATCGGTATATTTGCCAAGCGTTTCTGGGTGAGCTGAAATGGAAACTCCCGAGCAATTGTCAGTGGGACAGGACGAACCGACGCGCAAGTTGAATGCGCAAATGTTTGGCAAGCTGATTGTGGTTGCGGTCTTGATGTTCGGTTTCGGTTATGCGTTGATTCCGGTATACAAGAAGATTTGCGAAATTACCGGCATTAATATTCTGACGCCGAAAGATGTCATGGTTGACGGCATCGGCAATACGCAAGTCGACAAGACCCGGACTATCACGATCGAATTCGATGCCAATGTTCAGGGCCCGTGGCGGTTCCGGCCGACGGTGGCCAGCATGCAGGTGCATCCGGGCGAGATGGCGCAGGTCGTGTATGAAGTCGTGAATACGCAGCCGCGCAGTATCGATGCGCAAGCGATTCCGAGCTATGCGCCGCAACAGGCAGGAGCGCATTTCAAGAAAATGGAATGTTTTTGTTTCCAGCAGCAGACGCTGGCGCCGAATCAGGCAAAGCAAATGCCGGTCGTGTTTTTCATTGATCCGGCCTTGCCAAGAGATGTGAAGACAATCACCTTGTCGTACACATTCTTTGAAATTGCCGGCACGGCGAAAAAGGCGATTTGAACCGGTTGCTTAAGGCTGGTTAAAAGGTAGCAAGATGCAAGAAGTAAAAAACGCAGCGAAACGCAACGCGTCTTTCGCTGCAACAATGAGGGCAGTCATCTGGTCGTTTTTCGGCGTGCGCAAGAAAAGTGCCTATGAACAGGATGCGGCGCAGCTCAACCCGGTGCATGTGATCATTGCCGGTGTGATCTGCGCGCTGATTTTTATCGCAACGCTGGTATTGGTTGTCAAAAGCGTTGTTGCAAGTTAATTTGAATTGTATTGGGGGATGGAGATGGCTTCTCAACATGCTAACGCGCCTTATTACTTTGTACCGGGTCCATCCAAATGGCCGGTATTGGCGGGCGCATCACTGCTGGTCACCATGGCTGGCGCATCGGGCTGGGTGAATGGCTTCGCCTGGGGTTCGTATGTGAATCTTGCCGGTATTCTGGCGCTATTGCTGGTGTTGTACAAATGGTTCGGTGACGCGATCGCTGAATCCGAAGGCGGGAAATACAGCGCCCGTATCGACACTTCTTACCGCTGGAGCATGAGCTGGTTCATTTTTTCGGAAGTGATGTTTTTCGCTGCATTTTTCGGCGCGCTGTTTTATGCACGCTCGATCACCATGCCGTGGCTGGGCGACCTTGATCACAAGTTCATCTGGCCGGATTTCATGCCGCAATGGGGCAATACCGGCCCGGCCGGCACGGTCGAGGCATTCACGACCATGGGCCCATTCTGGATACCCACCATCAACACGGCATTGCTGTTGACGTCGGGCGTGACCCTGACGATTTCGCACCATGCATTGCGCGCCGGCCACCGCGCGCAAACGGCAATCTGGCTATTCGCCACGATCCTGCTGGGCGCTATTTTCATGGGTTTCCAGGTGTATGAATACATGCATGCCTACAGTGATCTGAACCTGAAACTCACTTCCGGCATTTACGGTTCGACTTTCTACATGTTGACCGGTTTCCATGGCTTTCATGTGACCATGGGCGCGATCATGCTGTCGGTAGTGCTGTACCGCGTTCTGAAAGGCCACTTCACGCCGGACCATCATTTTGGATTTGAAGGTGCTGCCTGGTATTGGCACTTTGTCGACGTGGTCTGGCTCGGCTTGTACGTTGTGGTTTACTGGCTGTAAGCGTTCAGTATGCTGAGGAAGCGTAGCGCTTTGCTTAACGCTTCCTCGCAATGAAAAAACGCTGGCCGGCAACGGATAAAATTGAAAAGCCGCACTTCGGTGCGGCTTTTTTACTGGCGCGATTGCACAACTAGCGGATGCCGGTCGGTTGGATCCAGCCGAGCTGGTTCGCCACCAGGATGAGGATGAACAGTGCAATCGAGAATCCGACGCGCAGCGCCAGCGCCTTGACGGTGCGATTGCTCTTGCCCTTGTCCTTCATCATGAACAGCAGCGCCGAGCCGAGGCTGGCAATGATCAGGATGAAGGCGATGGCGACGATGATTTTCATGGTGGATGCGGGCTGCTGCGGCGCTTGTTAAAATAGGCCGGGAAAATAATGGAAGTACTCTCAATAGTCGTATTGTAATGCCAATCAGATTTCGATTCAGTTGGATACCGTTTATTGCCATGCTGATTGCTGCTGCAATCGGGATTGCGCTTGGCAATTGGCAAACCCGGCGCGCGCTGGAAAAGGAAGCGATTGAAGCTGCCCTGAGTGTGCGCAGTACCGCGCCGCTTACCGAAGTTGGCGCACTGCCGATGTCAGCCGATGCGCTCGAATACCGGCAAGTGCGGGTCACGGGGGAGTTCATCCGGGATTGGCCGGTCTACCTGGACAACCGACCGTATCAGGGCAAAGCCGGTTTTTATCTGCTGATGCCGCTAAAAATTGCCGGTGCCGACACGGCAGTGCTGGTGGCACGCGGCTGGATAGCGCGCGACGTCGCTGATCGGGCCCAGTTGCCCAAGCTGGAAACGCCGGCTGGCGTGGTGGAGATCCAGGGCATGGCCAGGCGCCAGGCAGGACGTTTGTTCCAGCTTGGCGAATCGGTGCCATTGCGCTCCGGCGCGATTGTGCAAAATGTAAAGATTCAGGAATTTGCCGCAGCCGCCGGACTCAAGCTGCAGCCCTTTCTGATTGAACAAACCAGCGATGCGCAAGACGGCCTGGTGCGCGATTGGCCGCGACCGTCGCATGGCGCCGACAAGCATCGCGGCTATGCCTTTCAGTGGTACGGATTGGCGGCGACAGCCTGCCTATTTTTTGTCGTGACAGGATTTCGACGTGGAACAAAACACTAAGCAACGCAATAACGGACGCTGGAAAATGCTGGCGCTGCTGGCGGTATGTGCAGCGCCGCTGATTGCCTCCTATTTCACCTATTATGTGATCAAGCCGTCCGGGCGTACTAATTACGGCACGCTGCTCGATCCGCGCAATTACCCGATGCCGGCGCTCGGCAGCACTACGCTGGACGGCAAACCGGCTGAACTGACGCAGTTCAACGGCAAATGGATCATGCTGCAGATCGACCAGGGCGCATGCGCGGCGCCATGCAGGGACAAGCTGTATCAGATGCGCCAGTTGCGTACCGCGCAAGGGAAGGAAAGGGATCGCATCGAACGGGTATGGCTGATTACCGATAATGCGCCGCTCGATACCGTGTTGATGCGCGAATATGACGGCACGCGCATGCTGCGTGTGCCGGCAGGCGCAGTCGGGGCCTGGTTGCCGACCGAGCAGGGCACTGTATTGGCCGATCATATTTACATGGTTGACCCGCTGGGCAACCTGATGATGCGCTTTCCCAAAGATGCCGATCCCAACAAGATTAAAAAGGATCTGAGCAAATTACTCAAGGCGTCGAGCATCGGATGAATTCACGTATTGCAGGAGCGCAACGCGCATGCTGATCCAGCTTGGTTTGAAAGGTTTGCTGGTCGCGCTACTGGCACTGGCGCTGGTGTGGGGTTCCCGGGACGCCAACAAGTACCGCAAGCTGGCATGGGTAACGCTGTTCCTTACTTTCGACCTGATCATGTTCGGTGCATTTACCAGGCTGACCGATTCCGGGCTTGGCTGCCCTGACTGGCCCGGGTGTTACGGGCATGCCAATCCGCTGCAGGCGCATGAGCAGATCAGTGCCGCCGAGGCAGCCATGCCGGCCGGCCCGGTGACAGTGGTCAAAGCCTGGATCGAGATGATTCATCGCTACCTGGCGATGGGCGTGGGTGTCTTGATCATTGCCCTGATGGCGCTGTCTTGGCGCGCCTGGCTGAAGTCGGGCCGCACCGACCGGACCATGGCGCCGGGGCTGCCGACCTTTCTGCTGGCTTTCGTTTGCCTGCAGGGCGCGTTCGGCGCCTGGACCGTGACACTGAAGCTGCAGCCGGCGATCGTGACCATTCATCTGTTGCTGGGCATGGGTTTGCTCGGCCTGTTGGCCTGGCTGGCAGCGCGGCAAAGCGTGCATGCGCCGGTTGCAGCGGCAGCAGCAGGCGTGCGCCTTTTGGCCGCCGTGGCGATGGTTGTGCTGTTTATCCAGATTGCACTGGGAGGCTGGGTCAGCACCAATTATGCAGCGCTGGCTTGCACCGATTTCCCGGCATGCCATGGAGCATGGTTGCCGGAAATGGATTTTACCAATGGATTTAGCCTGTGGCGCGATCTCGGTAAAACCAGCGACGGTGACTATTTGCCATTTCCGGCATTGACGGCGATTCACTGGACGCACCGGGTGTTTGCGCTGGTGGCAGCAGCGCTGATTGCCTGGGTAGCGCTGCGGGCAATGAAGATCGATGGCTTGCGCAAAACCGCAGGCTGGCTGTTGGCAGGCGTGGCACTGCAGTTCGTGATCGGCGTGTCCACCGTGTTCCTGAGCTGGCCGCTGGCGTTGGCGGTCGCCCACAATGGCGGCGCTGCGCTGTTGGTGCTGTTGCTGGCCATGTTAAACTACAAGGCTCGACTGGCAGCCGATCCGGTTGCTGCCAAGCGCACGGCGGCACAGCTGTCGGCTGCATAAAACCATGATGACTACCCTGACCGCTCCATCCAAATCCAATCGCATCGCCCAGTACTGGGCCTTGACCAAGCCACGCGTGACGCAGCTGGCGGTATTTTGTGCTGTGATCGGGATGTTCCTGGCCACGCCCGAGTTGCCAAACTGGAAAATCGTGGTAGCGGCAACCATCGGCATCTGGCTTCTGGCAGGTGCGGCGTTTGCCGTCAATTGTCTGGTCGAGCGCAGCATTGATGCCAAGATGGCACGCACCGCCCGACGTCCGATGGCGCGCGGTGAAATTACCGTGGCACAAACGCTGGCATTTTCCGGCGTGATCGGCGGCGCCGGCATGTGGGTACTGTACAACTTTGTCAATCCGCTTACCATGTGGCTGACGTTTGCCACCTTCGTCGGCTATGCGGTGATTTACACGATGATCCTGAAGCCGGCAACGCCGCAGAATATCGTGATCGGCGGCCTGTCCGGCGCAATGCCGCCGGCACTGGGGTGGGCGGCCGTTGCCAATGACGTGCCGATGCAGGCCTGGATCCTGGTATTGATCATTTTCGTCTGGACGCCGCCACATTTCTGGGCGCTGGCACTGTACCGGCGTGACGATTATGCGAAATCGGGTTTGCCGATGCTACCGATTACGCATGGTTTGAAATTCACGCAGTTTCATATTTTACTGTACACGATTGCGCTGGTCGCCACCACCATGCTGCCGTACGCGGTCCGGATGAGCGGCTTGCTGTATCTGGTCAGTGCGGCGCTGCTGGGAGTGGTTTTCCTGTGGTATGCGTGGCAGATTTACCGTCACTATACCGACCAGATTGCGCGCAAGGCATTTACCTATTCCATCATCTATCTGTCGCTGCTGTTTGCTGCATTGCTGGCAGACCACTACGTGAAGCTCTAATAATATGCGATTTCTTTCCCTGACCTGTCTGCTGGCATCGACGTTGTTGCTGGCAGCATGCAATGATAAAGCCGAGGCCGATGGCACCATGGTGCTGTCGCCTGTGAAGAGCACTTTCAAGAATACCGATGTGACTGGCCTTGGTTATGCGAAGGATTTCGCGCTGACCGACCACAATGGCAAGCCACGCACGCTGACTGATTTCAAGGGCAAGGCGGTGGTAGTCTTCTTTGGTTTTACCCAGTGTCCGGATGTGTGTCCGACCACCATGGCAGAGATGGCCAATGTGATGCAGCAGTTGGGACCGCAGGCCGACTCGGTGCAGGTATTGTTTATTTCCGTGGATCCGCAGCGCGATACACCGGAGTTGCTGGCGAAGTATGTGCCTTCCTTCCATCCGAGCTTTCTGGGGCTGGTCGGCGACCAGGCCGCCACCGACAAAGTGGCCAAGGAATTCCGGGTGTTTTATCAAAAGGTGCCGGGCAAGGAAGCAGGCAGTTATACGGTTGACCATACGGCCGGCAGTTACGTATTTGACCCGCAGGGGCGGATTCGCCTGTTCATCCGGCATGGACAGGGCACTGAGCCGATCGTGCACGATTTGAAGATATTGCTGGCCAAGTCGTAACGCAGTAGCCGGGTTGGATCAAGCAAAGAAAAAGGCGCTCAATCGAGCGCCTTTTTTAATCATGCAAGCTGGCTTGACGTGTTGCATCAGGTGAATGCAGCCAGCGTACCTTTCATCTTTTTCAGCGCCACCGTTTCGATCTGGCGGATACGTTCGGCCGATACGCCAAATTCATCAGCCAGTTCATGCAGCGTGGCGCCTGATCCATCGTCATTGGCCAGCCAGCGTGCTTCGACAATCCGTCGGGAACGTGCGTCGAGTTTGCCAAGCGCCGTATCCAGTCCTTCGGATTGCAGACGGTCATACTGCTGTGCTTCCAGCACCTTGGTCGGTTCATTGCTTTCGGAAGCCAGATAGGCGATCGGCGCAAATTTGTCGTCTTCGTCATCCGTCGGTGCTTCGAGGGCAATATCGCGACCGGTCAGCCGGGTTTCCATTTCGATCACTTCTTCGCGCTTGACATTCAAGGTCTTGGCCAGCGCATCGACTTGCGACGGCGTCATGGTATCCAAGCCTGACTTGTGGCTACGCAAGTTAAAGAACAGCTTGCGCTGGGCTTTGGTGGTTGCCACCTTGACCAGGCGCCAGTTCTTCAGGATATATTCATGGATTTCCGCCTTGATCCAGTGCATCGCGTACGATACCAGCCGCACACCCTGGTCAGGATCAAAGCGCTTGACCGCTTTCATCAAACCGATATTGCCTTCCTGAATCAGGTCGGCATGTGCCAAACCGTAACCCAGATAGCCGCGCGCAATGGATACCACCAGACGCAGGTGCGACATCACCAGTGTTTGTGCAGCTGCCAAGTCATTGGTATCGTGCAAGCGGCGCGCAAGCGAAATTTCTTCTTCATGCGTCAGCATCGGCAAGCGGTTAACTGCGGAAATATAGGCTTCAATATTGCCCAGATTGCCTGGAAACCCGAGTGCCAACAAATTTTTCGTGGCGGGTACCAATGCGGACTGTGCTGATTGTGCGTTCATTGCTTCTCCTTCATTCCTTTATTCAGCGATTCAGGATATCCCTGCCAAGCATTGAACCATGCTCTGTCAATATATTAGCACTCCTCGGTCGAGAGTGCTAATCATGAAAATTGACTGTTTTGATAGTAAAAAACTATTGCTAGATCTTTGGCAATTATGTTCTTGGTACTTTAGAGTGACAGCAAAAGGGAAAGTTGCGTTTTCCCAAAGAGAAGAAGAGCAAATTAAGAATTCCACCGACAATAGTGGAACAAAAGAAGTATTGCATTAATTGCAATAATCTATTGCGATAGCACGCCAGCGCATGCAAAATCACTGCCCAAGTGCCGCCGATGACAGTATGAAACCAGGCTAGGCCAGGCGGCCGATCGAGCGATGCGCAGACAATAAGGCGCCAAACCAGCCGAGACCGGCGCTGATGGCCAAAAGCCCCGCCATTGTGGCTGCACTCAATGGCGCCAGCTGGAACTGCGAGCCGTACAGTTGCACCACATCGGCAATTGCACGGTTCAATGGCTGCAACGCCAGTGCAACCAGAGCCAGTGCCAGCACGCCTGCCGACAAGCCGAGAAAGGCACCGGCATAATAAAATGGCCGGTAGATGAAGCGATTGGAGGCGCCGACCAATCGCGACAATTCAATTTCTTCGTCCTGGTTCAACACTTGCAGCCGGATCGTATTGAACACTACTGCCACCACCACGGTGCCCAGGGCAATCCCCAGCAACAGCAATGCCAGCCGCAACACTTGCATGATCGCCGCCAGGCGCTTGATCCAGGCGGAGTCAAGCTGGACGTGTTCGACGCCCGGCAATGCCTGCAATTGCCCAACCAGGGCGTCAGTCTGGGCAGCCTGGGCGCTACTGTGCATGTTCGTCAGTTTCAGCAGATAGCCGTCAGGCAGCGGGTTGGCATCCAGCGCCGCCACCGCAGACGACAAGCCGGTTCGGGCGTCGAGTGCGGCCAGCGCTTTTTCCCGGGGAATGAATTCCACAGTAGCGCCGGTGTGGGTCGCTTGCAGAATGCGGCGTATCGGTGCCGCCAGTGCGTTGGCCTGGTCACGCGGTGTCTGCATCGCCAGGAAAATGCTGATTTCGGGTTCGACAGCCAGTTGCTTGGATACCGGGCGCAGATTTTCCAGGATGGTCAAGCCGGCAATCGGCAACATCAAGGCGATCGCAATCACGATCACATTCAAGATAAAGCCGCCGCGTGGCGTACGGATATGGCGCCAGGCGCCCGCCAATGCATACGCATGTTGGCGCAGCCAGTTTTTCATGATGCCTCCCGGGCGCTGATTGGTTGGCCGTCATCCAGCAGGCGTCCCTGTCCCAGCTGGATCACTCTGGCGCCGGGCTGGAAAATATGGTCATCGTGGGTCGAGATCAGGCAGGTAACGCCGACCGCATGAAACGCTTTCAATGCATCCAATACCTTTGCAGCGCTGACCCGGTCAAGGTTGGCCGTCGGTTCGTCGGCCAGAATGATTTGCGGCCGGTTGACAATGGCCCGCGCAATCGCCACCCGTTGCTGTTCGCCGCCGGACAGGGTCATCGGCGCAGCGCCCGCCTTATCGAGCAATGCCACCTTGTCGAGTGCGGCGCGGGCACGCTTTTCTGCTTCCAGGCGCGGCGTTCCAGTGACAATCAAGGGCAGCATGACATTGGCCAGCACCGGTCGGTCGGACAGCAGCCGTTGCTGCTGCATGATCAAGCCGAGGTTACGGCGCAGGAAAGCCAGTCCGGACTGGTTCAATTTGCCGATATTGTGGCCATTGACTTCGACGCTGCCCGAGGTAGGCCTTTCGATTGCCGCAATCATTTTCAGCAGCGTAGACTTGCCGGCCCCGGAAGGGCCTGCCAGAAACACCAGTTCACCTTTGGCAATCGAAAGATTCAGGTCGAACAGCGCGGTGGCGTCTTTGGAATAGCGTTTGGTAACGTGGCGAAACTCGATCATGAGGCAGTGGAGGGCTTAATTTTCAACTTGGAATGATCAGCTTAGCAAGGCATCGACAAATTCTTGTGCATTGAATGGCTGCAAGTCCTCGATTTTTTCGCCGACGCCGATGAAATAAACTGGCACCGGCCGGGTTTTGGCAATCGCCGCCAGCACGCCACCTTTGGCCGTGCCATCCAGCTTGGTCACGACCAGGCCGGTCAAGCTCAGCGCATCATCGAAAGCCTTGACCTGGGTAAGGGCATTTTGCCCGGTATTGCCATCGATAACCAGTAATATTTCATGCGGCGCCGATGGCATGCTCTTGGCAATCACGCGCTTGATTTTTTTTAATTCCTCCATCAGATGCAGTTGCGTCGGCAGCCGGCCGGCCGTATCGACCATCACCACCTGCGTGCCGCGTGCCTGCGCCGACTGCACTGCATCGAATGCCACCGCCGCCGGGTCGCCAGATTCCTGGGCTATCACCGTGACGTTATTGCGTTCGCCCCAAATCGCCAATTGTTCGCGTGCCGCCGCGCGGAAGGTGTCGCCGGCGGCCAGCAGCACCGATTGTTGATGGGCCTGCAAATGTTTGGCCAGTTTGCCTATCGTGGTGGTCTTGCCGGCGCCATTGACGCCGGTAATCATCATCACCAGCGGCTGATGGCGGCCGAGCACCAGCGGCTTTTGCAGCGGCGATAACAACTCGATCAACAGTACCCGCAACGCCGCCTTAACCTGAACAGCCTCGGTCAGTTTTTCTTCCTTGACCTTCTTTTTTAAACCATTCAACAGGAATTGCGTGGCATCGACGCCGGTATCGGCCATCAGCAAGGCCGATTCCAGCTCTTCATACAAGTCATCATCGATCTTGGCGCCGATAAACAGCGTGGTCAGGCCGGAGGAGGTTTTCGACAAGCCTGCCTTGAGCCGCGTCAGCCAGGATTTCTTTTGCTCGGCCGAGGGCTCGGGCGCAGGAATAATCTCTTCCGGTGTCTCCTGTACAACAGGCAAGGGAGTCGCCGGGATTGCCTGAGCTTGCTGCGCCGGGGGGGCCGGCTGGTCTTCCGGCACCGGCTGCGGCGATGCAATGAGTGGTTCTGCCGGTACGTCTTTTGGTTTTTTCTTGAAGAAACTAAACATGGAACAAGGATGAATGGCTGTCAGAATGAAACAATCGGGGTTGCAGCAGTGGTCCGGACAAGCAGATACAATCGTGAACTTGT
>JAKFFK010000046.1:0-13159 GCA_036675285.1 Paucimonas sp.
CGAGCCGGCGATCAGCAGCAAGGCGCCGACAATGCGCCACAGGTTGATGCTGTGCTGGGCAAAGCCGATCGCGCCATAGTGATCAAGCGCCAATGACATGAACAACTGCGCTGCCACCGTGATACTGATCAGGTTGGCCGCGCCGAGCTGCGGCGCAACATAAATCGATGTGGCGACATAGTAGGCGCCCAACGCGCCGCCCAGCCAGGCCCATGCCGGCAAGACCGACATTACCGCCATCGATGGCCATGGCGTGCGCGTGACCAGCGCATAGGCCAGCAGGAACACCGACCCCACGCCAAAGGAAATCAGTGCCGCCACAATCGAGCTGCCGATGCCGGTGCGCAGCGCGTTATTGACGCCGACCTGGATCGGGAGCACGGTGCCGGCGATAAACGCGAGCAGGATATACAGATAGGTCATGGGAAGTTTTTCAATGTGAAGGGGCCAGTCTGACGCCGCGCCGACTGCAAGTCCGATTGACTTTCAGTGCTGCGTACTGAGGTCGTGTTTATTTTCATCATTCAGTGAATAAGATTCAATGCGGAAATGACTCGTGCTTTTGCGCACTTATATTGATTGCAATGTTAAACAGCATACTGCCACTTCAACCCATACGGCAATATCCTTGGCCCGAAAACAAAATGCAGCACTCTTCGCTTGCTATTGCCAGTGGCTTTAGACGATGCATGCAATACGAGTGGCCGCATTAACAAAGCCGCACCTTGCGCCACTGCACATACGCGTTCACCAAGCTTATCCCGTTCCCTTAATGCCCTCTCATTGCTAAGCCGTCCGGCATGATGAGAGCCAGGAACGACTTTAAGGGGACCGTCTTCTGGGCCGCAATCATCGATATGAAGTCTGACGGCAGTGATCTGTTGAAGCAAATTGTCGGGTGGCTGAACAAAAACAATGCCATCTTTTTCTGACCAGCCTGTGAGCTCTGGCGCATCTGTTTTTTCCTGCACCGGAATGCTCAGGTCTTGATGAATCGGGACTAGCCAGTTCTGATCTGTCGACTTTTCAAAGTAGGTACATTGAATCGCGACGGCGCCAGGTTGCAGCACATCTCGAATGTCAGGGTGATCGCGCAAGGTTTTCGCCAGCTGCCTGCACCAGGAATAATCAAGTAAATCTCGTGCTCCAACGCCGTTGCTCGCAAGCTGGCTTATCGCTGCTTCAATTTCAGAGATATCTGTGGTGCTCAGCAATGGCGCGGTAATAAAAAATCCGTCAGTTTCGAAGCTAGGCGTGCTCATTTTTGTGCAATGTAATCTATTGAATTTTGTAGCTGGAATGCGGAAAAATTCTATTTTGACTTGTTTTGCAGTCTTGATGTTTTATTGAAGAGCGCCGTAGGCGTCACGGATGCATTAAATGTAAGGCCTCGCATCAGGATTTGGCGCCAGTTTTATGCCACTGACCTAGCGGCTTCAAAATCTCAGGTTCCCTCGGGCGCTGCAGTAACATTTCAAGTTTGGCCTCATACGCGATTCGATAGGGCTTCATCTGGTTTTTCAGGAAAGCCTCGACACTTGGCTCTGACCATCTTTCATACAGGGAGAAAAGGCACGCATCGTGTGCATTCTGGTGCAGATGGCACGAAATGAATGCCTCTTCCTTGGACATCTCTTCGATGATCGTAGTGACGGCCGCTTTCCACTCGTCGACGCGGTCCGGTTTGACGTAAAGCTTCACGTAAAAAACTAAATCTTCATTTGACATGACAACCTTCCGGAAAATGTTGATTCCTCATTACTAGCGATTGCGGCGCTGGCTCAGTGTCTTCGAATGCTTGAATTAAGCTGGCTCGCGAAGCAGTTTCGGTTTGAATGAATTGTTAGGCAATAACTGCATTACCCCAAAACCTGCGGATTGAGTTGCCACATAGCGTAATTCAATGCAGAGGCGAAGCTGACCCACAACAGATACGGAACGAGCAGCGCACCTGCCAATGGCCTGATCCGCCAGAAGGTGATCATTGTCGCGACGATCAACATCCACAGCAACAGGACGTCTGCGAAGGCCAACGCGCCAAGATGCCAGCCGAAGAACAACCAGCTCCATAGTGCATTGAGCGCGAGTTGCACAAGAAATAAAGTGAGCGCGAGCTTGGCTGTACGAAAGCCGCCAACACGCCACACCAACCAGGCAGCAATGCCCATCAAGGCATACAGAACTGTCCAGACCGGACCAAAGATCGAGGCTGGGGGTGCCCAATCAGGTCGGGCGAGCTGGGCATAGAACGGACCAGCCTGGATAGAGGCGGCGCCACCGATGGCTGCAGCGATGAAGCAGACAATGAGCCAGGCTACAAGACCAGCCATCTGCTTCTGCTTTGAAAATGGTGCCATTCGCAACTCCGATTGTTGTCTAACGAGGCGTTATAAAAAGTCTTTTACGGATTTTTGAACGCTGGATCCTTGATTTTCATGTCTTTATTTTTTGGAAAGATACGTGCTTTGGAATTACCTGCATCCTCAACGTAGCACTAACCTGACCGGGCATGGTCTGCCGCGACAGTTTCAGTTGAGGGTCGGATCGGGGTCTGGCTCATAGCAAACGAAGCCCCTGCGGTGTGTTGATGTGCGCGATCATACATGCAGTGCCCTCACTACGCGGCGACGAAACTGATAGCGGGCCTTCAAGACCAAGCGAGCGCAGCAAGCGAGAGATACGTTCTGGCTCGGGATGAAAGAGTTCCAACCTGGCGAGAGAGAGACCATGATCTTGAAGCTGTGCAGCAGGATGCACTTTGGTGTGCCATTCAATAAGTGCAGGTGCGATGCCGCTCAACGGAAGAGCACCATCGTTGGGGATAGTAATGTGCCAGTCGAGGGTGCCGCGGCTCATGGGCTCAATATTTCCAAGCGCCTCGGAGCAAGCAGAAGTCGCTGCATGAATGTCGATCGTGCGCGCCACCCATGCGGAAAGCGCAGGCGCAGAATTTGGGCGCAGTGTATCCAGAGCGAACCATCGGGGCCTCGTTGGTGCAGGGGCCATGGGGTTGGGGGAGATGACTTCAAGGAACATGGCATCGCCAAGCCGCAGAAGAAGATTGTGCGTTCCCATGCGGGGATGCTCCCCGCCAAGCTGCGGCTCGACCCCAAGTGCCTGACGTACAAATTCTGCGCCGGCTTCAAGCGTTGGTGCGGTGACAGTAATGTGGTCGATGAGACAGTGCGGCAATTTAAGGCCCCCAGCGTAAAGCAGACGGGATCACCGACTGGAATATAAAAGCTGACAAGGTGAGTATTAGCGATTCCCTGTCGAGCGTCATGTTAGGTGTGAAACTTTAACAAATACGCTGCCACTGCAACCAATGCCCAGAAAAGAAGACCAAATGCAGTCCCAGCATCAGCGCTAATCACTCTCGGTTGAGTCATGTCGGCACGCATATTTCGTAGTTTCGGTCGAGGTCGCAGCTTCTTATTATCCGATATGGGCTCAACTCCAAACATACCTAGCGTGAATGCTGGGACAACAACGACACCTGTCAAGTAACCAAAGACATGAACTATCGCCTCACAAATGGGTTGCAGGATTATCTCGGCTAGAGCACTAAGTGGCATGTATATTTAACGCAGAGATGATGGGATCGCCATCATGGATGTAGTTAAAAGTGAATTCGTCATTTGCGATTCCCAATCGATTGACTTGTTAGGGCGAGCCACTAAGTTATTCGAGCCTAAAACTCGAGCTAGTAACCCAACCCTTGGTGACTTGAACTTCACAGGTGTTTAGTCTGATCAAACTCGTACCGCGGTATACCACTTGGAGTACCCCTTCCCCGTTCTTCACTGAATCAAAGATCTGAACCCAACGAACATGATCGCGATGCAAGCTGTCTTCGTTTGCATGGGCCAAGATGGGCTCTATTCTGCCCCCGGGACGCGCGACCATGCAGAGGGCTCTTGCCTTGGCTTCGGCTTGCCGTTCCGTGAACTGCGAGTAGTACACGACCGCGCTCAGGGTGAGCCCAACTCCGAAGACTAATATGGGCAGTGCTAGAAAATTCTTGCAACGACAAGCGCAGAGAATACCTACGAACCAAGAAGCAACGATGACGAAAGGGTATATGAGCAAGAGCAAGAAACTTGACTCGAAGGAGTACAACCAGTATGCGCCAAGGACGGCGAAAGCAAGAGCAATCCACGGCAATCTCCGTGGTTCAACAAACAGTGCACAAGCGGTTCCCACCAAGAGTGGAAGGCCAATGTACGAACCAGTCAGAAGAATCACTCGAATGTAATCGTCCGTAGTCGGAGCTTTTCCAAGCAGCTGCCCATTTCCTGAGACACCAAAGTAGCACACATAGACCGCCACTGAAAAACTGATGGCCCCGAAGAGCCCGCTAATGAGGAGTCTTGCCAGCATTGCGTGCCCTAACGTAATGTATACCGCAGATCCTGCGGCTTAAATCGGCCAGTGAGGTATACATTGGCGACATAAAGTCATTAAAAGCCTTTGGCTATCAATGACTTATTCCACTTCTAAATAAATGACATCCCAATAAATGCCATGTGAAATACCGCACGAGTTCAGATGGCAAAACAGGGAAAAATTATCTTATTGTAACCTTGTATATTTGCAAATACCTTATTCATAAAAATAATCATTCATCATGGTGTTTGCCTGACTTTGGCCGCCTTGAATGACTGAGTGAATATATCCGAGGCAAGTGCGCCGAGCATTTTGCTTCACCAGACCGCTATAAACGACTTGACCTTCCTATTGTGGGAAGCATTACAGTGCTTGTATCAGCCGTGTGAAATCGGCTTCAAGCCTTGTGCTAGACTAATAAAATGAACCGCATTTTCAAGACATTGCTCTTATGGCTATTGCTTGCTGCGCTACCCATGCAGGGTTTTGCTGCGGCGGCCCTCGCATGTTGCGATCCGGAACATCATGTTATATCGCAGTCGTCTACCCTGGCTCAGCAACTGCCAGACCAGCATGATGGCCATCATCATGCTGAGCATCTCGCTGCTGCTGCCGATCAGGCAATGACAGATGGCGCAAGTGATGCGGGCAACGCGGCTGCCGGACATGATCATGAAAGCACTACCTGCAGCGCGTGCAATGCCTGTTGCGTCGGTGGCGTGATGCCGTTTTCAGGCGTGAACTGGATGCCTGAATCCCATTCTTCCGAGAAGCTGCTTATATCAACTTCGCCTTTTTTCACCGGTTTCATTCCCGCCGGCCTAGAACGGCCTCCCCGCCAGATTTCCGCTTAATCGATGTAAAGAGTTGGCTACGACAGCCTGTGCCTGGCTGCAGTCCATGTCTCTTGCATGAGCCGCGCTTGCGCGTTTGTTTGATCGATTTTGAGGACATCATGTCATTCGCATCCTGGATCTCCATTGCGGCGTTCGCAGCGCTGCCGCTGACGGCGATTGCCCAGCAAAATCAGCTGCCGGCCGACCCTGCCGATGCACAGGCTGCGGTGCCCGCACCCGTCTATACGTCGGCCATGCAAGATTATCAAAACGTGCAGGATCACACCGATTCGCCGGATCAAGTATGGCGTACAGCCAACCAGGAAATGGCTGCGCTCGGCGGGCATGCCGGCCACATCAGCGAGCGTGCCACTAGGCCATCGACACCGAGCGCGCGCCAGCCTGCATCGTCCGCAGCTAGCCATGCGGCGCATCAGACAGGAGAATGAACATGGCGTTTCAGCGTAGTGAATCGGGCATGAAATTGCTTTGCGCTGCAATTGCGGCATTGGTGCTGGGCGGATGTGCGACGTTTTCACAAGACGGCGGCATCGATACCGTTGTCAATCTGACCCGGGAACGCACTGGCCAAACCGTTCAGCCAGCGCGTACTGACAGCGAACGTGCCGGCAACGCAAAAACTGTCGAGGCATTGCTGGCGCAGCCTCTGAGCGCAGATGGTGCGGTCCAGATTGCCTTGCTGAACAATCAGGGTTTGCGCGCGTCATTGTCTGAACTGGGGATTGCGGAGGCCGACCTGGTGCAGGCCGGACGGATGCGCAATCCCAGCTTTTCATTTGGCCGGATGCGCGGCGGCGAGAATGTCGAAATCGAACGCGGCATCATGTTCGACCTGCTGGGTTTGCTGACGATGCCGATCCGTTCCAATATCGAGCAGCGCCGTTTTGAGCAGGAAAAATTACAGGTGGCGTTGCAAGCAGTTGTTCTGGCTGGCGCAGCGCGCAAGGCTTACTTCAATGCGATCGCCGCCCAGCAAGCTGCGCACTTCATGGCGCAAGTAGGCAAGGCAGCCGAAGCCAGCGCAGAGCTGGGGCGGCGCATGGCGCGAGTAGGCAACTGGAGCAAGCTGGACGCTGCACGCGAGCAGGCTTTCCATGCTGATGCGGTGGCACAGATGGCCCGGGTCCAACATAATGCCCTGGCGGCACGGGAAGAACTGGCCCGCATGCTGGGCCTGTGGGGTACGCAGACTGTCTATCAACTGCCAGAACGCTTGCCGGATTTACCAAAGTCGCCAAATGCCATCGATGATATCGAAACCCAGGCAATGCAGCAGCGGCTGGATATCCAGATGGCGCGGCGTGATGCTGAGACAACTGCCAGCGCGCTGGGGCTGACCCGGGCAACCGGTTTCATCAATGTCTTGCATGCCGGCTATGCCAACAAAAGCGAGACCGGCGCGGTGCGCGCCAATGGGTATGAAGTCGAGTTGGAATTGCCGATTTTCGACTGGAGTGGATCGAAGATCGCCAAGGCTGAATCGATCTACATGCAATCGGTGCATCGCACCGCCGACATCGCGGTGCTGGCGCGTTCGCAAGTACGCGAAGCGTATTCGGCTTACCGCACCACGTACGATATCGCCAGGCATTATCGCGATGAGATCGTGCCCTTGCGCAAAAAGATTTCGGATGAAATGCTGTTGCGCTACAACGGCATGTATATCGGCGTGTTCGAATTGCTGGCCGATGCGCGTGACCAGATCAATAGCGTCAATGCCGCCATCGAAGCGCAGCGCGATTACTGGAATGCCGAAACCGACTTGCAGCTGGCAATCAACGGCAGTGGCGGCACCATTGCGCAGCTGCGTGGCCGAAGCGCACCGCAGCCGGCTCAACATTAAGGAAGGCAATCGTCATGGTTTCACGCAGAGAGTTTTTCATGGGGGCGGGCGCGGTGGCACCGGGTGCGGGTCTGGTCAGCCGGGTCGGTGCGGCATCGCTGCCGGAAGCGGCGATGATGGACAGTGCCGCCACCCAGTCGCCGCCATTGCCGCCCAATGGCCGGCCATACAACCCGGTCGTGACGCTGAATGGCTGGTCGCTGCCATGGCGCATGAATAACGGCGTGAAGGAATTTCACCTTGTGGCCGAGCCGGTGGTGCGCGAACTGGCGCCGGGCATGAAAGCCAATCTGTGGGGCTACAATGGCCAGTCGCCCGGGCCGACCATTGAAGTGGTCGAGGGTGATCGGGTGCGCATCTTCGTCACCAACCGCTTGCCGGAACATACCAGCATCCACTGGCATGGCCAGCGCCTGCCCAATGGCATGGATGGCGTGACCGGCTTGACCCAGCCGGGCATTCAACCTGGCAAGACCTTCGTGTATGAATTCATTGCCAAGCGGCCCGGCACCTTCATGTATCACCCGCATGCCGATGAAATGGTGCAGATGGCCATGGGCATGATGGGGTTTTGGGTCACGCACCCGAAAAATCCGAATTTCATGAAAGTCGACCGGGATTTCGTATTCCTGCTGAACAGTTACGATATTGATCCCGGCAGCTTTACGCCGAAGGTCAATACCATGCTCGACTTTAACCTGTTCAACTTCAACAGCCGGGTTTTCCCCGGGATCGACCCGATGGTGGTGCGGCAAAACGACCGGGTGCGGATCCGCATCGGCAACCTGACCATGACCAACCATCCGATCCATATCCATGGCCACGAATTCGTGGTGACCGGCACCGATGGCGGCTGGACGCCGCCGGCATCGCGCTGGCCGGAAGTTACCACCGATGTCGCGGTCGGGCAGATGCGCGCCATCGAGTTCGATGCGACCGATCCCGGCGACTGGGCCTTCCACTGCCACAAATCGCATCACACCATGAATGCGATGGGACATGATGTGCCGACCATGATCGGCGTCGATCATCGGGATGTGGTGAAAAAAATTAATCAACTGGTGCCGGATTACATGGTGATGGGTGAACGCGGCATGGCCGACATGGCGCAAATGGAAATGCCCTTGCCCGACAATACGCTGCCGATGATGGGCGGGCAAGGTCCGTTCGGCAACGTCGAAATGGGCGGCATGTTTACTGTGGTGAAAATCCGCAAGGACCAGAAGCCGGGCGACTACCGGGATCCCGGCTGGTACCAGCATCCAGCCGGGACCGTCGCCTATGAATGGCAAGGGGCAACCCCTGCGCCGGTACGCAGCAAGTCGGCGGGAGGGCGCCTGACGGCGCCGGCAAACCAGCCTGCCGACATTGAAATGAAGGCACGCAAACCTTCCCGCCATGATGGCCACCACTAGATCACTTTAAGGAATGCATACGATGAAACGAATTACCCGCACGCGCCTCATGCGTACCGCGCTGCTTACGACCGCATTGATGGTGGTTTTGCCGGCAGCGATTGCGCATACCGGTACGCAGCCAGGAAAGGCAAAGTCGGTAGCACCGCTCTCGGTCGAAGAGGAAGTTTTTGGCCGGCCGGGCGACTTGCATAAAGTGGATCGCACGATTGCCATCGACATGAGCGACATGATGCGTTTTGGTCCGGCACACATCAACATCAAGCAGGGCGAAACCATCCGGTTCATGGTAACAAACCAGGGGAAAATCCTGCATGAAATGGTGCTCGGCACCATCGAAGAATTGAAGGCGCATCGCGCCATGATGAAAAAGCATCCCGGCATGGAGCATGACGCGCCGTATGGCACCCATGTGGCTCCCGGAAAGAAAGAAGCGCTGGTCTGGCAATTCACCAGGACCGGCGAGTTTTACTACGCCTGCCTGATACCCGGTCATTTTGAAGCGGGTATGATGGGAAAAATTATCGTCACGAAAGGATAAGACATGCAACGCAGAACTTTTTTACATGCCATGTTCGCCAGCACACTGGGTGTGCATCTGGCCGCCCGCGCCGCCGGGCCGGTCATCGACGTCTACAAGAGCGAGTCGTGCGGATGCTGTACCGGCTGGGTCAAGCACTTGCAAGCCAATGGATTTACGGTGAAGGCGAAAAATGTCGACGACCCGTCCGACTATCGCGCCAAGTTCGGCATACCGCAGGAGCTTGGTTCCTGTCACACCGGCATGGTTCAGGGTTACGCGCTCGAGGGCCATGTGCCGGCTGCCGAGATCAAGCGCTTGCTGGCTGAAAAACCGAAAGCCATCGGCTTGGCGGTGCCGTCGATGCCGATAGGTTCGCCCGGCATGGAGGGACCGCGCAGCGATCCGTATGACGTGTTTCTGGTGCAAGCCGACGGACGTCGTTCAGTCTACAAGCATTACACCGGTAAATAAGCGGAAGGAAAGCATCATGAAATTTATATCCAGCAGCGTCCTGGCGATCATGGTCGTCGTGTCGTCTGTATCGCTTGCCGTGGCAAACGATGCGCATCATGCATCGGCGCCGAGCCAGGTAACGCAAGCGGCCGCCGCACTAGTCGATGGTGAAGTCAAGAAAATCAACAAGGATGCCGGCAAGCTGACCATCAAGCATGGCGAATTGAAAAACCTTGGCATGCCGCCGATGACCATGGTGTTTCGCGTCAAGCAGCCGGCGATGCTCGACCAGGTGAAAGCAGGCGATAAAATCGGCTTTGTCGCCGAAAAAGTGAATGGCCAGTTGACCGTTATCCAGCTGGAAGCAAGAAAATAGGCAATCACGTTTGTCGCCTCAAGCTCGTATCGAGACGGCGCATTCATCAGGAGCAGCCATGAATGAACATACGCACCGACCACCGAACGCAGCCCCGGCAGCACACCAGCATGATGGACACTCCCATCATGCGCATGGCGGGGATGAACTCGCCAAGCCATGCAAGGATCCGGTCTGCGGCATGATGGTGGCAAAAAATCCGCAAAAGAAAATTACTCTGGCTGACACGGATTATTACTTTTGCAGTACGCGCTGCATGGACAAGTTCCGTGCCGATCCGCAAGCATACCTGCAGCCCGTACCGGCACAGCCAGTTGTGGCAGCACCGGAAGGCAGCATTTATACCTGTCCGATGCATCCGGAGATCCGGCAGCCCGCGCCCGGCAATTGCCCGAAATGCGGCATGGCGCTCGAGCCGCTGATGCCGTCGCTGGAAGAGGATGAAAATCCCGAGCTGAAGGATTTTCGGCGCCGCTTCTGGTGGACGCTGCCCCTGAGCGCAATCGTGATGGTGCTGGCAATGGGCTCGCATCAATTGTTCGACGGCGGATTGCCATACCAGAACTGGATCGAACTGGCCTTGAGCACGCCGGTGGTGCTGTGGGCCGGCTGGCCATTTTTCCAGCGCTGGGCGCAGTCGCTGGCGAACCGCAGTCCGAACATGTGGACCCTGATCGGTTCGGGCGTGGCCGCTGCCTATGGTTATAGCGTAGTGGCTACCGTCGCGCCGGGGGTTTTCCCGGAGACATTTGTCGAGCATGGCCGCATCGGCGTTTATTTCGAAGCGGCCGCGGTCATCATCTCGCTGACCCTGCTGGGGCAAATCCTTGAATTGCGCGCGCGCTCGCAAACCTCGGCGGCGATCAAGTCGCTGCTGAAGCTGGCACCCAAGACGGCGCGCCGCATCCGCGCCGATGGCAGCGAGGAAGACGTGCCGCTGACCCATGTACATATCGGCGATATGCTGCGCGTGCGCCCCGGCGAAAAGGTGCCGGTCGATGGCACCGTGCTGGAAGGCGAAAGTGCAATCGATGAATCGATGCTGACCGGCGAACCGCTGCCGGTCACCAAACGTCCGGGTGACACAGTGATCGGCGCGACCATCAATGCCAGCGGCAGCCTGGTGATGCGCTCGGAAAAAGTCGGCTCGCAAACCATGCTGTCGCAAATCGTGCAAATGGTCGCGCAGGCGCAGCGCTCAAGGGCGCCGATGCAACGCCTGGCCGACGTGGTGGCCGGCTATTTTGTCGTCATCGTGGTCGGGATTGCCATCCTGACGCTGTTCGGCTGGGGGGTGTTCGGACCGGAACCACGCTGGGTATTCGGCTTCGTCAATGCGGTGGCGGTGTTGATCATCGCCTGCCCGTGCGCGCTGGGGCTGGCCACGCCGATGTCGATCATGGCGGCCACCGGCCGCGCGGCGACGCAGGGCATCCTGTTTCGCGACGCGGCGGCAATCGAAGGCATGCGCAAGATCGATACGCTGATCGTTGACAAGACCGGCACGCTAACTGAAGGCAAGCCGGCGTTCGACCGGGTGGTAGCGGCGCCCGGCTACACCGAAGAAGAAGTGCTGGTGGCGGCGGCCAGCATCGACCAGGGCAGCGAACATCCGCTGGCCCATGCCATTGTTGCCGAGGCACGCAAGCGCGGCCTCACCCTGCACAAGCCGGACAGTTTCGAGTCGTCCAGCGGCATCGGCGTGCGCGGCATGGTCGCCGGCCATCGCCTGGCCTTGGGCAACACCAAACTGATGGACGATGACCAGGTCGACTGGAAAATTCTCGCCAGTCAGGCGGAAAGCCTGCGTGGCGAAGGTGCCTCGGTGATGTACCTGGCAGCCGACGGCCAGTTGGTCGGTTTGATTGCGGTATCCGATCCGGTCAAGGCCAGCACGCCGGAGGCGTTGGCATCGCTCAAGGAAATGGGACTGAAGGTCATCATGGCCACCGGCGACGGCGTGACCACCGCACAATCGGTCGCGGCACGGCTTGGCATCGACGAAGTGTATGGCGAAGTCAAGCCGCAGGACAAGCTGGCGCTGGTCGAGCGGCTGCAGAAGGAGGGCCGGGTGGTGGCGATGGCGGGCGACGGCATCAATGATGCGCCGGCGCTGGCCCGCGCCGATGTCGGGATTGCGATGGGCACCGGCACCGACGTGGCGATCAATAGCGCGCACCTGACGCTGGTGAAAGGCGATCTACGCGCGATTGCGCGGGCAGTCGAACTTTCGGTCGCTACGGTGCGCAACATGCGTCAAAATCTCGGCTTTGCCTTTGTCTATAACGCGCTCGGCATTCCGCTGGCGGCCGGCCTGCTGTATCCGTTTACCGGACAGCTGCTATCGCCGATGATCGCGGCGCTGGCGATGAGCCTGAGTTCGGTGTCGGTGATCAGCAATGCGTTGCGCCTGCGCGGACTTGGGAATCATGCCGGCAGCGCTTCCAGGTTGCATGCGTGAAGTGCAGGGTGCCGGCGGCTGCGGCCGCCTATTACTTTTGAAGGAAGATCGGATGTTGAAAAAACCATTGTTGCATTGCATGCTGCTGGCCGTGATTGCGCTTGGCGGGCAAGCGAGCGTCTACGCCCAGCAATCCACGTCGTCGAAGCTGCAGAAGGGCTTCAGCGACTTGTTTTCCGCGCCGAAGGAAGAAGACTTGCTGGAGCCCGACAAGGCGTTTGCCATCCAGACCAAGTTCAAGGGACCGACCACGCTGGTCGCAGTACTGACGCCAGCGAATGGCTATTACTTGTACAAGAATAAAATCCGGTTTGCGCTGAAAGATGCCGGCGGCGTTGTGATCAAGTCGGTCAAGCTGCCGACCGGTGAACTCAAGAACGACCCGACCTTCGGCAAGACCGAAACATACCAGTACCCGGTGCAGGCCGAGATCACGCTGGAGCGCGCGCCGAAGGCCAAGAGTTTCACGCTGCTGGCGGGATACCAGGGCTGCCATGAAAAACTCGGCGTTTGCTATGCGCCGATCGACAAGGAAATCAAGCTGGTATTGCCTTAGGCATATTCGTTACCCGAGATTTTGCAAAACAGTTGACAGCCGGTTCAGCCGGCATCAAGCAGGGTAGTTTGGTGCCGCACTAGCCTATCATCGTCGCAGCCCGGTTTTTCTGGACAGCGATGGCGGCCAATTGCAAGCATGCATGTGCACCGGATGATGCGGTTAGCAGTCCCTCCAAGTTAAAATCACAGTCAATCATCCTAAGCAGGTAGACAAAAGTCTTTTGACATACAATTTGTTCATGATTTCGAGCTTGAGAACGATTGATCATGGACAGCGAAAAATTAAC
>JAKFFK010000130.1:0-2130 GCA_036675285.1 Paucimonas sp.
TTCCAATAAATAAAAAATGCAGTTCTGGCTGATGAAATCCGAACCGGGCGAGGTAAGCATCGATGATGCGCTGGCGGCGCCTGGGCAAACCGTGCCCTGGACTGGCGTGCGCAATTACCAAGCGCGCAATTTCATGCGCGATGCGATGCGTATCGGCGACGGTGTGCTGTTTTACCATTCCAGCTGTGCCGAGCCCGGCATTGCCGGCCTGGCCGAAGTCGCCAGTGCAGCCTATCCGGACCCGACCCAATTTGATCCTCGCAGCCCGTACTACGATGCCAAGGCGACTCCCGAGCAAGCGCGCTGGATGCTGGTGGATGTGCGGGCAACCCGCAAGATACCGTTAATTCCGCTGGCCGCCTTGCGCGAACAGCCTGAACTGGCCGACATGCAGATATTGAAGCGGGGCAATCGTCTGTCGATCACAGGCGTCACGCCGGCTGAATGGCGGCTGATTACGCAGCAATTAATCAACAACTAAGCAACAACTGAGAAAAGACTAACGGATGGATATCGGCTTAATTATTGCGCTGCTGGTGTTGGGCGCGGCAGTCGGGTTTGCAGCAGGATTGCTGGGAATTGGCGGCGGCATGGTGCTGGTGCCGTTCATGGCCATCATTTTATCGACCCAGGGATTTACCGAAGAATACATTGTCCATGTTGCCATCGCCACCTCGCTGGCAACCATCATGTTTACTTCCTTGTCATCGGTTCGGGCGCATCACCAGCGCGGCGCGGTGCTGTGGCCGGTGGTGAAGTTGCTGGCGCCCGGCATTTTGCTGGGTTCCTGGATCGGACCGTGGATCGGCGCGCACATGAACTCATCGGCACTGGCCGGGTTTTTCGCGGCGTTCGTCGCAATGTCGGCGACCCAGATGCTGATTGATAAAAAGCCGGCCGCATCGCGCGAACTGCCACCGGCGCCCGGCATGTTTGCCGCCGGCGGCGCCATCGGCGTGTTGTCTGGCCTGGTTGGCGCCGGCGGCGGGTTCGTGTCGGTGCCGTTCATGACCTGGTGTAACGTCAAGATCCATAATGCAGTCGCTACCAGTGCTGCGCTGGGATTCCCGATCGCCGTGGCCGGGACGCTATCGAATGTTTATCATGGCTGGAACACGCCAGGATTGCCGGCAGGTTCATTCGGATTCATTTACTTGCCGGCATTGCTGGTCATTGCGATGGCCAGCATCACCACCGCCCCGCTAGGCGCCAGGACCGCACATAGCCTGCCGGTCAAGACCCTGAAAAAGGTTTTTGCGGTGCTGCTGTATGCGCTGGCAGCTTACATGCTGTACCGGGCGCTGAAGTAGCAGGGCAGGGCCGGCAAATGTACCATCGTACTTTGCGCATGCTGCCGGCCGTGCTTTAGCTGTCCTTGAACTGTTCGCGCAGGATATTCTTTTGCACCTTGCCCATCGTATTGCGCGGCAAGTCGTCGATAAAATGAATCCGCTTGGGCACCTTGAAATTGGCAATCTTTGATTTCAGCAGCGCGATCACATCGGCCTCTTTCAAGGCAGCGCCGTTTTTGACGACCGCCACTGCGATCACCGCCTCGCCGAAATCCGGATGCGGCACGCCGATTACGGCCGATTCCACCACGCCGTCGATTTCATCGATGAAGGATTCAATCTCTTTCGGATACACGTTGTAGCCGCCTGAAATAATCAGGTCCTTGCTGCGTCCGACAATCGACAAATAGCCGTTGCGGTCGAACTTGCCCACATCGCCAGTCTTGAAATAGCCGTCCGAAGTAAATTCCTCCGCAGTTTTTTCCGGCATGCGCCAGTAACCCTGGAACACATTCGGCCCCTTGACCTGGATGTCGCCGATTTCCTCTTCGGCACAAGGCATGTCGGACCCGGCCGGCGTGCTTTTGACAACCCGGATTGCGACGCCAGGCAGCGGCAGGCCGACCGTGCCGCCGATGCGCGCAGCATCATACGGATTGGATGCCAGCATGGTGGTTTCGCTCATGCCGTAGCGTTCCAGGATGGTGTGGCCGGTGCGCCTGGCAAACTCGTTGAAGGTTTCGGTCAGCAACGGCGCCGAGCCGGAAATGAACAGGCGCATGTTGGCGCAGGCGGCCGCGTTCAGGCCGGGTTCGGCCAGCAGCCGTACATAATAGGT
>JAKFFK010000038.1:0-2119 GCA_036675285.1 Paucimonas sp.
GTCGGCATACTCGACGATGCGTTCCGGCGCGAATCCGACCAGTTCATGGCATTCGACCGCGACGTCGCCTTCGCGCAGAATATCGGTTACCGACTGCATCGACCTTTTGCTTTCATCATGGTGCCACGCGGCAATGTCATCATTGCTGACAAACGAACGCACGTCGCCGGTCACCTTGGGCTCGCAATGCACCACATGCACGGTGAAATCACGTTTCAGCAAAGGATTGTCGGTCAAGTACCGCGCAGCGGCATCGCTATATGTAGATCCGTCGGTCGCAAGTACGATGTTGTTCATCATGGTCTCCTTACTGGTTCTGTATCCTTTGGATCTTGCACGCGTGCCGTTTTGCCGGCACCGCGGGCTATCGTCCGCCGGGACAGGCTGAGACTGGCGCCTATAGACACCAGCAAAATAATGCCAACCATTCCCAGTGACCACAGCACCGGTATATGGACCCACGGGGCTGCCAGCATTTTCATGCCAATGGCGACGAGTATGATGGCCAGGCCGTACTTGAGATAGTGAAAGCGCTCCGCCATGCTGGCCAGCAAGAAGTACAACGCCCGCAAGCCCATGATGGCGAAAATATTGGAGGTGAAAACGATGAACGGATCGGTCGTTATGGCGAAGATGGCCGGGATGCTGTCCACCGCAAACACAAGATCGGTGGTTTCGACCAGCAGCAGTACGCCGAACATCGGTGTGGCATACAACAGGCCATTGACGCGTACAAAGAATGCCTCCCCGCGATAATCCTGGGTCATGCGTATGGTCTTGCGCATGATTCGAACCAAAGGGTTCTTGGAGAGGTCCGGTGACCGCTCGGCGAACATCAGCATCTTGATGCCGCTAATAACCAGGAGCAAGCCGAATACGTAGAACAGCCAAACGAATTTCGACAGCAGCCACACTCCGGCAAGAATCATGACTATGCGCATTGCAATGGCGCCAAGCACACCGAACAACAATACGCGGCGCTGCAATTCAGGGGGCACCGCAAAGTAACTGAAGATCATCGAGAATACGAACATATTGTCAACAGACAAGGAAAGTTCGATCAGATACCCCGTAAAAAACTCCAGCGTCTTGCGGTTCGCGTCCACGCGACCGGCAGTGCCGTCCAGGAACCACCATTGAAGAATACCGAAAAGCGTCGCCAGAACGACCCATGCACCGGCCCAGGCCAGGGCTTCGCGCGGCGAGACCCGGTGTGCCTGCTTGCCGCCAAGGACAAACAAATCCAGCGCCAGGACGACCAGCACAATTCCAATGAATCCAGCCCACATTGGAAGGGTGGCGAAGGTCTCGATTCCGTTCATGAGGCAGTCCCGACAAAGCAAGGCTTATTGGTAGTCTAGGGCTAGTTGTAAACTCCAACAATTCGTATATGATGGACTGAATATCAGGTTTTTTCGATTGGTGAGGCCATGGCCACACTTAACTATAAGCACCTGCGATATTTCTGGATGGTGGCAAGAACCGGAAGCATCGTTCGCGCCGCAGAGCAACTGCACCGCACGCCGCAATCCATCAGCGGCCAGTTGCAAGAACTGGAAGTTAATCTCGACGTAGAGCTCTTCCGACGAATAGGCCGCAAGCTCGAGTTGACGGATGTCGGCCGCTACGTATTGGCTTATGCCGACCGTATATTTACGCTGGGCGACGAACTGCTCGAAGAACTGAACGAACAACCCGCCAGGCGCCTGCCCGAATTCAAAGTGGGCATTGCCGAAGGCGTGTCCAAGGCCATGGCTTACCACATGATAGAGCCGGCACTGCGCATGGACGAAGCCGTGCGCATCGTTTGCCGGGAAGGGCGTCTGGCATCACTGCTCGCCGACCTGGCCGTGCACCGGCTCGACATGGTTATTGCCGACCGACCCATGCCCAATCACCTTAACGTGCGTGGATTCAACCATTTTCTTGGCGAGAGCAGTCTGACGTTTCTGGGCGCACCCCAGTTGCTGACCACCTTGACCAAGAAATTTCCCGCACTCCTGAATCAAGCGCCTTTTTTGTTGCCCGGGGAAGATGTGGCGATCCGCACCCGGCTGCTGCAATGGTTCGACGAGCGCAAGATCCGTCCTAGAATCGTTGGTGAATTCGACGATAGTGC
>JAKFFK010000226.1:0-13057 GCA_036675285.1 Paucimonas sp.
GAATCGTGTCGGTCACCACCAGTTCATCCAACGGCGACTCGATGATACGTTCAATCGCCGGACCGGACAGCACCGCATGAGTGCAGTAGGCAATCACTTTTTTCGCGCCGCGCTCTTTCAAGACTTCAGCTGCCTTGGTCAGGGTGCCGGCGGTGTCGACCATGTCATCCATGATCACGCAATTGCGGCCCTCGACCTCGCCGATAATATTCATGACTTCCGACACGTTTGCCTTCGGACGGCGCTTGTCGATAATCGCCAGGTCGCAATCGAGACGCTTGGCCAGTGCGCGCGCGCGCACCACGCCGCCGACGTCAGGTGACACTACCAGCAAATCGTCGTACTTCTTGCTGACCAGGTCGGCTAGCAGAACCGGCGATGCGTAAATATTGTCAACCGGGATGTCGAAAAAGCCCTGGATCTGGTCAGCATGCAAATCCATGATCAAGACCCGGTCGACGCCGGCTTCCTGCAGCATGTTGGCCACCACCTTGGCGGAAATCGCCACCCGCGCCGAACGCGGCCTGCGGTCCTGGCGTGCATAGCCATAGTACGGGATGGCGGCGGTAATGCGACCGGCCGATGCACGCTTCAAGGCATCAACCATCAACATGATTTCCATCAGGTTGTCATTGGTTGGGACGCACGTTGATTGCAATACAAAAACATCCTTGCCGCGCACGTTTTCATTGATTTCAACCACCACCTCGCCATCGGAAAACTTTGATACCAAAGCCTTGCCGAGTGGAATGCCGAGCTGCTTGGTGACCCCGATAGCCAAGTCCGGATTTGCGTTGCCGGTAAAAACCATCAGGTTTTCGAGTGCCATGAGATCCCCAAATGCATGCGTTAAAAGGTTGAAAAGCCACCAAAGCGGACAATTAAGTCTTGCGTTGGCGGCTTAGCATCAATACTGGTTCTTTTTGTTTGGCTAGTGTGGCAAGCCACTTTGCACAGGGCCTTGCGACACAAATTATTGGCAGGGGAAGAAGGACTCGAACCTTCGCATGCTGGAATCAAAATCCAGTGCCTTAACCAACTTGGCGATTCCCCTACACGACCGCTTGTCTGCCGTTGCATCATTGCCACTATGGGCGCTCGATCCAGCGTCAAACGAATTTGGTGGTAACGACTTTATAAATCTGCAAGCGGATGATGCGCGATCGCCCGGGCTTTCCATGCTTTCCAGTGATGCGGTACTACTTTGAGTACCCCATCGGCTTCGGGTTCATGCGCAAAAAAACAAAATACGCAGGCGCCGGATCCGGTCATTCTCGCATCGCCGTACTTTTTCAGCCATCCTATGGCTTCGGCAACTTCGGGAAACAGCTTGGCAGCCACGACTTGCAAGTCGTTTTTTCCAAAGCCAACTGGAGCAGTGGAAAAGTCCGATATTTTGACCGGTTTCGTATCCCTTGTCAATTCCTGCGAGGTAAATATTGCCGGCGTTGCGACCGATACGCCCGGTTCAATCACGACAAACCAGCCGGATGGGGTATTTACTGGTGTTAATTGTTCGCCCACACCTTCCGCAAAAGCATTGGTGCCAAAAATGAAAAACGGTACATCGGCCCCCAGTTGCAAGCCCAATTGCATCAATTGCTGACGATTCAGCCCGGTTTGCCACAAGTGGTTCAATGCCATCAGGGTGGTAGCCGCGTCCGAAGAGCCGCCGCCCAAGCCGCCGCCCAGCGGCAAATGCTTGTCAATCGTGATATTGGCGCCGGGCAGTTTATCGCGCGTGCCGATTGTAGTTTGCAGCAATTTTGCGGCACGCACGATTAAATCGACCTCGGCATCAATCCCGGGTACGTCATTGGTGCGGCAAATGATGCCATCGTCTCGGGTTTCGAAATGCAGCAGATCGCCGGCATCGAGCAATTGGAATACGGTTTGCAGCAAATGGTAGCCATCGGCACGGCGCCCGGTAACATGCAGGAAGAGGTTCAGTTTGGCCGGCGCCAGGCAATCGTTCAGGGTACGTAGTGGCATGGGAAAAGATGGCTTATGTCGGTTGCCAGCTGTCAATCACCAGTCGCATGGCGATTGGGCCGGCGTGGGCTGTCTGGCGCGTCAGGTCGATGCGCCGCGGCGCTGCCGCAGCGCCGGCAGGTGCGTCGTCGCGCCAGCTGGCATAGTTGATGCGCCAGCCATCTTG
The DNA here is from genome assembly GCA_036675285.1 of Paucimonas sp. Lineage (GTDB taxonomy): Bacteria > Pseudomonadota > Gammaproteobacteria > Burkholderiales > Burkholderiaceae_D > Paucimonas. The sequence goes on from JAKFFK010000226.1 coordinate 2,159, forward strand.
CGTGAGCACTTCGGCGCCGGGCACGGGTGGCGCCGACCAGCGTTGCCCCCGGGCGTCGATGGCCACACCTTGCAGCCAGTCACGCAGACCGGCAATCGGCAGCGGCCAGCCCAGTGCAGTGGCGGCGAGCCTATCGGCATCGGCGGCCACTTGCGGTGCTTGTCCGGCCTGGAGCAAGGTGGCGTGATCCGGGGCCACATGGATCACCGCGATAGTTTGCCCGAGCGGTGACAGCAGCGTGATGCTGGTGCGCTGTGGCGTTTGCGACCAAGTGAAACTGCCATGCACCGCTTCTTCCCTGCCGTCGCGCTGGTACTGGACCGACAGGCGCCCGGCCAGCTCGATGCTGTCGCGGTAGACACGGGCTACCGATGTCGCTGGTTCCGGCGCCGCCGTTTGCCGGGGCGGCAACAGGCCCGCGCAGCCCGCCATCAGCCAGGTCAGCGCCAGGGCACCGACAGTGCGCCTGATCATAGACTTACCCGCAAGCGCAGCAGGGTGTTTTTCAGCGTATCGTTTTCCGGATCCTTGGTTTTGGCGCCGCGCCAGAGTTTCTGAGCATCTTCGCGTTGTCCTTTGACCCACAGGACTTCGCCCAGATGCACGGCAATTTCCGGATCGTCGCGCAACGCGAAGGCGCGTCGCAGCAAGTCTTCGGCTTCCTTGAGCCGGCCCATGCGGAAATGCACCCAGCCCATGCTGTCCATGATGAACGGGTCTTGCGGCGCCAGTTCGAGCGCCTTGGCAATCAGCGCATGTGCTTCCGGCAGCCGGATGCTGCGGTCGGCCAGCGAATAGCCGAGTGCGTTATACGCGTGCTGATTTTTCGGCGCCAGTGCAATGATCTGGCGCAGGTGCTTTTCCATCAGATCGAGCTGGTTGGCTTTTTCTGCCAGCATCGCCTGGTCGTACAACAAATCGGTATTGTTGGGAAAACGCTTGAGTGCGCCTGCCAGCAGCGCCAGCGCCTCGGGCAAGCGGTTCGCGTCGCGCAGCACATGCGCTTCAGCGACCAGCACCCGGATTTGTTCGGTTTCGCTTTCCGGTTTCAGCGCGGACAGGATATTGCGCGCACCGATGAGGTCGCCGCGCTTGGCGATCAGCTGCGCGCGCCGGATCTGCGCGCCGAGGTAAGCCTCGCCAGGATCGATTTGCGACAGCCATTTGAGGGCGGTTTCTGGATCCTTGCGGTCTTCAGCAAGTTGGGCCAGCAATAACAGCGCCTGGGTCGGGTCGCGCTCTTCATCGGATTGCGCCGCCAGCAGGTTCAGGTAGGTGGTCAGATATTTTTCCGCCGCCTGGTTATCCTGGGTCTGGGCCGACAGGATTCCCAGCGCGTACAGGGTGGTCAAATCCTGCGGATTGTCTTTCAACAGGACTTCAAAATCGTTGCGTGCCTGCGCATACTGTTTTTGTTCGACCAGCAGGCGTGCATGGGCAAGCCGGGCTTCGCGCGCTTTCGGATAGGCGGTCAGGTAAGTCTGCAAGCCCCTGGCTGCCTCGGCTTTGTCGGGGGTGACCTGGGCCAGGGTGAGCGCCGCCAGTTCCGATTCCGGCTTGGCGGCTTGTGCACTCAAGGCTTCCCGGCGCGCGCGCGCCAGGTCGCCGCTGGCAAGCGCACCTTGCGCCAGCACCAGCCGGGTTTCCGGCGTAGACAAGTAGGGCGTCAGTACCCGTTCCAGCATCGCAAAGCCGGCAGGCTTGTCCTTGGCGCGCGCCAGCAGCCGCTGGATCTGGAACATCAGCAGGCTGCGCGAGGCCGGCGAAATATCCCCCAGGCGCTGCTCGAAAATCGGCTGGGCTTCGGCCAGACTGTCGCTCAACATCAGAAAGCCAAGAAAATATTGGGTCGCCTGCTCCGAATTGGGCGCCAGCGTGCGCCAGACGCGAATCGCCGCCAGCGTTTCGTCATGTTGCTTGGCGCCCAGCGCGATTTCCATCGCGCGTTGCGCCAGGCGCGGGTCGCGGGTTTGTTGCGCCAGACCGAGGCTGGTGACGTAGGCGGTTTTCCATTCGCCTCGCTGGGCCGCGATTTCGATGGTCAATAGCTTGAACAGAATATCTTCGGTCAGGATGACCGAAGGCAGCGACTCGCCGGCCGCGGCCTGGTCGGACTGGAGAATCCTGCGCAGCTGCGCAGGATTGACGCTGCGCGGCTTCTTTTTGCTTGCGTCGGCAAGGTTGCCGGCTTGACCAGCTTGTGCAGACGGATCGGGTGCCGTGACGGAAGCGCAGGCCGACAACAGCAGCGTCAGCGTTACAATAGCAAGGGTATTCTTCAAGGGGCGTCCTGACAAATGGGCTCAGGTGAATTTTACGCCCAACCAGCACCGTTTGCGCAAGCTTGCGCCAGGATCGCGCAGTTTCATCAAAATTGGCATTCCGGCCACTGCGCAATTCATGGTGTGAACGCCCAGTTGCGGGCCGTGCCGACCGCATGGCGGCGCAGATTGTTGTAAAAAGAATGGATGTCAGTTATGCCAGAATTGCCGGAAGTCGAAGTCACCCGGCGCGGTGTCGCACCGCATGTTGAGGGGCGGACCGTGACGGCGGTGGTGCTGCGCCATACCGGGCTGCGCTGGCCTTTTCCGCCAAACCTGGATGGACTGCTGGTCGGGCAGGTGATTCGCGCTACCGGGCGTCGCGGCAAATACCTGCTGTTGAAATTTGATCACGGGACACTGATCCTGCATCTGGGCATGTCCGGCCATATCCGCATCTTGCCAGCGGCAACCCCGGCACAAAAACATGATCATGTCGACCTGGTGATGCAAGACCAGGCGCTGCGCCTGACCGACCCGCGACGCTTTGGCGCAGTGTTGTGGCATGCCGCAGCCGATGGGCCGCTGGAACAGCATGCCTTGTTGCAGCATCTGGGCGTGGAGCCGCTGGAGCCGGACTTTACCGCCGAATTGCTGTACAAAATGACGCGTCAGCGCAGCGTGCCGATCAAGCAGTTGTTGCTATCTGGCAACGTTGTTGTTGGTGTCGGTAATATTTATGCTTCAGAAAGTCTGTTTCGGGCCGGCATTCACCCCACGACGGCGGCCAAGCGTATTAGTCTGAAGCGATATCAATTGCTGGCGCAGGCAATTCGCGACATCCTGGCGGCGGCCATCGAACAGGGCGGCAGCAGTCTGCGTGACTTCATCAATGTCAATGGCCAATCGGGTTATTTTCAGCAAAATTATTTTGTCTATAACCGCGCCGATGAACCTTGCCGACATTGCAACAAGCCGGTGCGTCAGATCAAGCAGGGTCAACGCTCGACCTTTTACTGCACAAATTGTCAAAAATGAGCGCCGGTGCTAGTGTGTGCGGTGGGAAATAAAAATAATGAACTGGGGACCTTGTGAGTTATCTGATACAAAAATTTCACGAATATAGCGGCTGGCGCAGCGGCGTGATGCAAGCGCTCGAACGCTACCAGTCGTGGGTGGCCGACGCCGATTTGAGCGATGCCGCCAGTGATCAGCGCTTTGTGCGCGTCAAGGAGCGCTTGGTCGATGACAAATTGTCGATCGCCTTCGTTGCCGAATTTTCCCGCGGCAAATCCGAATTGATCAATGCGATTTTTTTTGCTGATTATGGCCAGCGCATTTTGCCATCGTCTGCAGGCCGCACCACGATGTGTCCGACCGAACTGTTGTATGACGAAACCTTCCCGCCGTGCATCCGCCTGTTGCCGATTGAAACCCGGGCCGAGTCGGACTCGACCTCCGACCTGAAGCAGCAAAACCATGTCTGGACCGTCTTGCCGCTGGATATCCAGTCCGGCGATGGCATGCTGGAAGCGTTCAAGCAAGTCAGCCTGACCAAGCGCGTGCCGGTCGGCGAAGCTCAGCAATACGGCTTGTATGACGAGGCCGACCCGGACATGCAATCGGAAGTCGGCGCCGACGGCACGATCGAGATTTCGCAGTGGCGTCATGCAATCATCAATTTCCCGCATCCGCTGTTGCAGCAGGGCTTGATCATCATCGACACGCCCGGCTTGAATGCGATCGGCACCGAGCCGGAATTGACGCTGAACCTGATTCCGAATGCCCATGCGGTCTTGTTCATCCTGGCCGCCGACACCGGCGTGACCAAGAGCGACATTGACGTGTGGCGCAACCATATCGGCGGCGGGACCGGCCGGCTGGTGGTCTTGAACAAGATCGATAGCATGTGGGATGAATTGCGTACACCCGCCGAAGTCGAGCAGCAAATCGCCCAGCAAGTGGCCTCGGTGGCTCAGACGCTGACAATCGGTGAACGGCAGATATTTCCGGTGTCGGCGCAAAAAGGGCTGGTCGGCAAAATCAATCGCGATGCGCCGCTGCTGGCGAAAAGCCGGCTATTGAAACTGGAGCAGGCCTTGTCGCAGGAATTGCTGCCAGCCAAGCAGGACATCATTCGTTCGCAGCTGGCCAGCGACATCCACGACCTGACCAGCGCCAAGCAAGCCTTGCTGACATCGCGCATGCGCAATGTGGTCGAGCAACTGGTCGAGTTGAAAAGCCTGCGCGGCAAGAACCAGAGCATCATCAGCCACATGATGAAGCGCATTGAAATGGAAAAAAAGGAATTCGATGCCAGCCTGATCAAGTTGCAAAGCACGCGTTCGGTGTTTGCCAAGCTGTCGTCCGATGTGTACACCCATCTCGGTGTCGGGGTGCTGAAACAGGAAATCCGCAAGGCGCGCGATGTGATGGAAAAAAGCATGTTTTCAGCCGGCTTTCGCGATGCAGTGAAAGTCTTTTTTGATGAAACGCGCAATAATCTATGGCTGTCGGGGCATAAAATCGATGAAATCACGGAAATGATGACGGTCATGTACCGCAAATTTTCCACGGAGCACGGCCTGGCATTGGCGACACCAATGCCTTTTTCGCTCAAGAAATACCGCGAAGAACTCGACATGGTCGAAGCCATTTATCAAAAGCAGTTCGGGGCCACCGCCTTGATGACCACCCACAAGGTGGTATTGATGCAAAAATTTTTCGAATCAATCGCCGCGCGTGTCAAGCATAGTTATTTGCAAGCCAATCGGGATGTCGAAGCCTGGTTCAAGGTGGTGATGGCGCCGCTGGATGCGCAAATCCGCGAACACAAGCTGCAGTTGAAGCAGCGGCAGAAATCGATTGAGCGGATTTTTGATGCGACCGACAGTCTGGAAGACAAGATCGCTTCCTTTGCACAGATGCAATCCGCACTGGAAGCGCAAATTGCCGCGCTGCAGGCGCTGGAGGCCGATCTCAAGCGTGCGATTGCGGCAGACATGTCGTCGCTCAAGGCTGCAGCATAGAGCGTCCAAAGATAGTTGGAAAAAAACCGATGAAACGTGTTGTTCCTGCGCGCGTGCGCGCAACGCCGGCAAGCGTGGCTGCCGGCGAAGTGCTTGCCGATCCCGGATTTTCCGAGACCGTGATTAGCTGGCAAAAGCTGCATGGCCGGCATGCGCTGCCATGGCAAAATACTACCGATGCGTATCGCATCTGGCTGTCCGAAATCATGCTCCAGCAAACCCAGGTGGCGGCCGTGATCCCGTATTACCTGCGGTTTTTGCAGCGCTTCCCGGATGTGGCCACGCTGGCGGCGGCGCCGGTCGATGAAGTGATGGCGCACTGGAGCGGACTCGGCTATTACACCCGTGCGCGCAACCTGCATCGTTGCGCGCAGCAGGTGGTGGCCGAGCATGGCGGCAGGTTTCCCGCTGATCCCGGCTTGCTGGCGCAATTGCCTGGCATCGGGCGTTCGACGGCAGCGGCAATCGCGGCATTTTCCTATGGCGCGCGAGCAGCTATCCTGGACGGCAATGTAAAGCGGGTATTTGCGCGCATCTTCGGCATCGATGCCTATCCGGGCGAGAAAAAAATCGAGGATGCATTGTGGCGGCGCGCCGAAGCGCTGCTGCCGGAAGCGGACATGAGCGCCTATACGCAGGGATTGATGGATCTGGGCGCAACCGTGTGCACGCGCAGCCGGCCGTTGTGCCCATCTTGTCCGTTAGCCTCGCGCTGCAACGCCTTCAATACGCTGCGTACCGAGCAACTGCCGGTGCGCAAACCTAAAAAAACGGTGCCGGAAAAACATGCAGCCATGCTGATCGTTTTGCATGATGGTCAGGTATTGTTGCAGCAGCGTCCCGGCAGCGGTATCTGGGGCGGCTTGCTGTCGCTGCCGGAAGTCGGCGGATTTACGCCGGTGACCAGCCCGGACGACCGCAAGTCCACGCTGGCCGACGACGTAATTTTACAGGCGGTGGCGCCGTTCGGCATGGCCGATTGCAGCGTGCGCCTGCCGGCAGTCGCGCATGGCTTCACCCATTTCAAGCTGCATATCACGCCGTACCGCATCCATCTTCAGCACCGCTTGCAGATGACAGGCGAGGCCACGCATGTCTGGGTCGCGATGGACAAGCTCGCGCAAGCGCCGTTGCCAGCGCCGATCAAGAAACTGTTGCTGGAAGTCGCCGCCGGCTTATAGGATTTTGTGCTGCTGCAGGTACTGGTAGATCACCGACAAGCGGCTTTGCACATCTTCCAGTTCCAGCAGTTTCTGGCGCGCCTTGATTGGAATTGGCAGGATTTCACACCAGCGGTTGGCAACCCAGCTGCTCTGGTCAAACTGCAGCGGTGTGGCGAACGGGCTTTCGAACGCATCGCCTTGTTCGGCACGCCCCTTGGCTTCGATTGCATCGGTGACGGTTTTCAGGGCCTTGGCGCAGCGCACATGCATGTCGCTGATCGGCAGCACAGCATCGGCGGCGATCATGGTAATGCGCGCTTCCAGGCGCTCGTTAGGCTGCTTGCGTGTTTCCATGATGCGGAAGCGTTCGCCGCCCTGGGTGCGCAGCATCAGGATGCCGGGCTGGTCCATGTCCCACTGCACAATGTGCGTCAGGCAGCCGACGGCTTCCGGCTCGGCCGCCGCACCGACTTCCTGCCCGGACTTGATCAACACCACGCCAAACGGCGACTCGCGCTTCATGCAGTCGCGCACCATGTCGATATAACGGGCTTCGAATATCTTGAGCGGCAACACGCCGCCCGGGAACAGCACCGTTTTCAGCGGGAACAGCGCAATCCAGTCGTCTGGTGCGGGATGGATCAGCTTGAGAGAAGGAGCAGCCATGGGATGGTTGATGTGCAGGCGCGTGGCAGATGCGCGCGAACTTGTCTAGGCAAGTTCGCGATGACGCAATACCACCCGTTCCGTAGATTGAAAATATTTCGCCAGTTGCTCGACCATATAGACCGAGCGGTGCTGCCCGCCGGTGCAGCCGATGGCCACGGTCAGGTAACTGCGATTGTCGTTCTTGAAGGAGGGCAGCCATTTTTCCACGAAGCTGCGGATATCCTGCATCAATTCTGCCGCATCCGGTTGAGCCTGCAAAAAGGCAATCACCGGTTCGTCACGGCCGCTAAAGGGTCGCAACGCCATGTCGTAATGGGGGTTGGGCAAGACGCGCACATCGAACACCAGGTCGGCATCCAGCGGCACGCCGAATTTGAAGGCAAACGATTCGAACAGCAGGGTCAGCGGCGTGCGGTCGGACTCCACCAATTCCTTGATCCAGCCGCGCAGCTTGTTGGCCGACAGTCCCGAGGTGTCGATCACATGGCCTAGGGTTTCAATCGAGGCCAGCATTTCGCGTTCGAGCAGGATGCATTCTGCCAGCGTCGGTCGATCGATCGGGGATTGTTCCGGGCGGACACGATGCGACAGCGGATGGCTGCGGCGGGTTTCAGAAAAGCGGGTGATCAGCGATTCAGTCTTGGCGGTCAAGAACAGCACCTTGACGTCATGACCCTGGTCTTTCAGGCGGCGGATATCGGCCGGCAACCCGGCCAGCGAATCGGCGCTGCGGGCATCCATTGCCACTGCCAGCCGTTCGGCGCCTTCCTGGATGCGGGTTTCGACCAGCGCAGGCAACAGCGTCGGCGGCAAATTGTCGACGCAAAAATAGCCGGCATCTTCGAGTACATTCAAGCCGACCGATTTACCGGAGCCGGAGATGCCAGTGATCAGAATAATACGCATAGGCTACGATGATACCGCAAGCGCGGGCCGGCTGCGTGACAGCAACTGCTTAATCGCTATCCATGGCCTTTTGTTGCCGTTCCATAAACTCTTTCAGCGTATCGATGCCGCGCAACTGCAAAATGGTATTGCGCACCGCCGCTTCCAGCAGCACCGCCAAGTTGCGGCCGGCCTCGACCGGGATGATGACTTTACGGATCGGCAAGCCCAGCACGTCTTCGGTTTGCGAATGCAGCGGCAAGCGCTCGTAATTTTCTTCGAGCGTCTTGCGGCGCACCAGATGCACGATCAGTTTCAGGCGCATCTTGCGGCGCACTGCGGTTTCACCAAAGATGGTCTTGATATCCAGCAAGCCCAAGCCGCGTACTTCCAGCAGGTTTTGCAACAGCGGCGGACAGCGGCCTTCGATCATGTTGGGCGCGATGCGAGAAAACTCGACCACGTCATCGGCCACCAGGCCATGGCTGCGCGACACCAGTTCCAGACCGAGTTCGCTTTTGCCGAGGCCCGATTCGCCGGTGATCAAGACGCCGACTCCCAGCACGTCCATGAAGACGCCATGCATGGTGATGCGCTGCGCTAGTTTTTTCGACAGATACACGCGCAGGTAATCGATGACTTGCGCTGCCGGCAGCGGCGTGGAAAACAGCGGAATGCTCTTTTCCTCGCAAATCTCGATGAACTCCGGGGGTGTTTCCAGCCCTTGGGCGACAATGAATGCCGGCGGCTCGCCGGCGACCAGTTCCGAAATCAGCCGCAGGCGGCCGTTCGGCGACAGGCGCTTGTAATACTCGGTTTCCTGGTGACCGAAAATCTGGATACGGCCTGGATGCACCAGGTTCAAATGCCCGACCTGGTCGGCGGCGGAGGCCGCATCGCCGGAAATCAGGCGTTCACCGCCCGGAAAACCGGCGAACCACCCCAATTGCAGTTCTTCGCGGTTTTCATTGAAGAGCTGTTGAATTGATAATGGCGTGGAAGCAGGCATGATGGTGAACTGGAGCGAATACAATCTCGACCTGGTTCGGTCAGTTAAACAGCATGATGGGCGCTGGGTTCCCAGGCGACGATCCTGGCAAACACCGATGCCGGATCCGGGTCGGTCGCCAGCGCGGTGCGAAAGCCATCGTCGGAAAACATTTCGGCGATTTCCGACAGGGTTTCCAGATGCTGCTGCGTGACATTGGCCGGAATCAGCAGGAAGATCAACAGATTCACCGGCTGTCCATCGGGCGACTCGAATGGAATCGGGTCCGCCAGCCGGACAAAGGCCGCCATCGGCGCCTTCAATTCCTTGATCCGGCCATGCGGCACGGCGACGCCATGTCCCAAGCCGGTGGAGCCGAGGCGCTCACGGGCAAACAGGTTTTCCGACACGATCGAGCGGGCGATGCCGCAATTGTTTTCAAAGATCAGTCCGGCCTGTTCGAATGCGCGCTTTTTACTGGAGACTTCCAGTCCCAGCACTACATTTTCAGGCAGCAGGATTTTGGCAAGATTGGTCATAGCGTACGAATGGTGCGGTGCACAAACAAGGTTTTGAGGCAAATTATAGGCTTGTTTCCAGGTTCTGCAATCTCAAAATGCCCGGTGTTGGAATTAAGTCGGAAAAACCGCGTTCAAAGTTGACGATATTTAGTGCAATATGCTTAAGCATCTCGTTGGTTAGAGCGGTGGCCGAACAGTTAGTAATCACTGACGTGCATTGCGCAGGTTTGCCGGCTGCTGGCCGGTACTGAAATTGCTGCGCCAGGGATTGATATCCAGGCCGCCGCGGCGCGTATAGCGCGCATAGACGGCGAGTTTTTGCGGTTTGCACTGGCGCAGGATATCCATAAAGATGCGCTCGACGCATTGCTCGTGGAATTCATTGTGATTGCGAAAGCCGATCAGGTATTGCAGCAATCTTTCCTGATCGATTTGGGCGCCGACGTAACGGATCTGCACGCTGGCCCAGTCCGGCTGGCCGGTCACCAGACAATTCGATTTCAGCAAGTGTGATACCAGCGTTTCTTCGACGCTGGGTTGATCATGGCTGGCGCGTAGCAGCAAGGCATTGGGCTGATAGTCGGCCACTTCGATGTCCAAACGGTCCAGCAGCAAGCCGCTCAATTCACCCATCGAAATTTTGTCGAAGGCATCGGGCAGGGTCAGCATCACCTGTACCGGCGCGCCAAAGCCGTTCGACAGGTCCGTGCGCAGCAATTCCAGCAAGGCTTCCGGCCCTGCCAGGTGGGTTTGGTTGAAGGAATTCAGGTACAGCTTGAACGACTTGGATTCAATGATATTGGGCGAATCGGCCGGCACCATTACGCACAGAATCGCGATCTGCGGCTTGCCGCGCTGGTTCAACCACGACACTTCATACGCATTCCAGATATCGACGCCGAAAAACGGCAAGGTGCCGGACAGGCCGAGTTCATCGCGTTTTTCCTGGCGCGCAATCGGAAACAGCAGCGCCGGATTATAGTCAGTCTGATAAGTCGCGGGCTTTCCCAGCGGCGAAGCAGCGGTAGTGAGGACGTCAGGCATGCTAGCTTGTCATATAAAGAAATCAGCAGGCGAATCGATTCGCCTGGCATCTAATTCGATTGCACACAACTCTGTTGATTATGACTGGCAAGTGCCATACAAGGTTGCGTTCATGCCGGCTTTCATCCCAAAAACAATTTATAGGCTGGATTGTCGCTTTCATCGCAGTAGCGATATCCCAGTCCTGCCAGGAATTCGCGAAAGATTTTCATTTCCTTTTTCGGCACTTGCAAGCCGACCAGAATCCGGCCGGTGTCGCCGCCCTGGTTGCGGTAATGAAACAAGCTGATATTCCAGTTCGGCGCCATGGAATCCAGGAAGCGCATCAGGGCGCCCGGG
>JAKFFK010000137.1:0-12937 GCA_036675285.1 Paucimonas sp.
TTCATGACCTGGTGTAACGTCAAGATCCACAATGCAGTCGCTACCAGTGCTGCGCTGGGATTCCCGATCGCCGTGGCTGGGACGCTATCGAATGTTTATCATGGCTGGAACACGCCAGGATTGCCGGCAGGTTCATTCGGATTCATTTACTTGCCGGCATTGCTGGTGATCGCGATGGCCAGCATCACCACCGCCCCGCTAGGCGCCAGGACCGCACATAGTCTGCCGGTCAAGACCCTGAAAAAGGTTTTTGCGGTGCTGCTGTATGCGCTGGCAGCTTACATGCTGTATCGGGCGCTGAAGTAATAGAGCAGGGCCGGCAATCGTGCCATCGTACTTTGCGCATGCTGCCGGCCTGCTTTAGCTGCCCTTGAACTGCTCGCGCAGGATATTCTTTTGCACTTTGCCCATCGTATTGCGCGGCAAGTCATCGATAAAATGAATCCGCTTGGGCACCTTGAAATTGGCAATCTTTGATTTCAGCAGCGCGATCACGTCGACCTCTTTCAAGGCAGCGCCATTTTTGACAACTGCCACTGCGATCACTGCCTCGCCGAAATCCGGATGCGGCACGCCGATCACGGCTGATTCCACCACGCCATCGATTTCATCGATGAAGGATTCAATTTCTTTCGGATACACGTTGTACCCGCCTGAAATAATCAAGTCCTTGCTGCGTCCGACAATCGACAAATAGCCGTTGCGATCGAACTTGCCCACATCGCCCGTCTTGAAATAGCCGTCCGAGGTAAATTCTTCCGCAGTTTTTTCCGGCATGCGCCAGTAACCCTGGAACACATTCGGTCCCTTGACCTGGATGTCGCCGATTTCTTCTTCGGCGCAAGGCATGTCGGGCCCGGCCGGCGTGCTTTTGACCACCCGGATAGCGACGCCAGGCAGCGGCAAGCCGACCGTGCCGCCGATGCGCGCACCATCATACGGGTTGGATGCCAGCATGGTGGTTTCGCTCATGCCGTAGCGTTCCAGGATGGTGTGGCCGGTGCGCCTGGCAAACTCGTTGAAGGTTTCGGTCAGCAAGGGCGCCGAGCCGGAAATGAACAGGCGCATGCTGGCGCAGGCGGTCGCGTTCAGGCCGGGTTCGGCCAGCAGCCGCACATAATAGGTCGGCACGCCCATGAAGACGGTCGCCTGTTTCAAATGCCGCATGACTTCCGCACCATCGAACTTCGGCAGGAAAATCATCTTGCTGCCATTGAGCAGCGCGCCGTGCGATGCCACGAACAAGCCGTGCACATGAAATAGCGGCAAGGTATGCAGCAGCACGTCGCCGGGCTGCCAGCACCAGTAGTCGTGCAGCACCAGCGCATTGGCGGCCAGGTTGCCGTGGCTGAGCATCGCTCCCTTGCTGCGGCCGGTGGTGCCGGACGTGTACAGGATCGCCGCCAGGTCTTGCGGCTGCTTGTGCACGGTTTCAAAATGGTCGGGGAAATGGCCGGCACGTTCAAGCAGCGAGCCATTGCGCGCATCGCCCAGCGTAAACACATGCCGGGTGCCAGCGGTGAAGGCGATTTTCGAGACCCAGCCGAAATTGTCCGGTGAACACACCATCACTGCCGGTTCGGCATTGCCGATGAAATACTCGATTTCGGCGGCGCGATAAGCGGTATTCAGGGGCAGATAGACATAGCCGGCCTGCAGCGTTGCCAGGTACAGGATCAAGGCTTCCGGCGATTTTTCGACTTGCACCGCGATGCGCGAATCTGGCGGCAGGTGCAGGCTGGCCAGCAGGTTTGCCATCTTGGCGGTAGCGCGCTCGATGTCGCGCCAGGAGTAATAACAGCCATCCTGGGTTTCGATGCTGCAGGCGGCTTTATCTTCGGGAAAACGCGATTCGAACAGGGCGTAGAGGTTGGCGTTCATGCTCAATGGATAGCAAGGGAAGTGAATGGGGAAAAGCGTGCAAAGGCGATTGTAATAGATCGGGCGTGCAAACAGGCGCGCTTACTTGCCCAGAAATACCGGCTTGGTCTTGTTCAGAAAAGTCTGCACGCCTTCGCGGTAATCCTGCGACGCCAGGAAGGCAAATGCGTCGGCCAGTTCATGCGCAGTCAGCGGTGGCGGCTGCGGCGTCAGGCGGCGCACCATTTTCTTGTTCATGCGGGCCGCCAGCGGTGCGCCCTGGGCGATTCGTTCTGCCGTCTTGAGCGCCTCGGCCGGCACGTCAGCAACGATCCGGTGCAGCAAGCCTTTTTCTTTGGCTTCGGCAGCAGGAAAAACCCGGCCTTCAAGCAGCATCTCCAGCACGGCCGCCTTGCCCACCAGTTGCAGCAGATGGCGCAACTCGTCCGGCGCCAGCGAAAAGCCGAGACGGTTGATCGGGATGCCGAAGCGCGCACTGGGAGCAGCAATGCGCAGGTCACAGGCACAGGCGATTTCCAGGCCGCCGCCGACGCATACGCCTTCGATGGCGGCAATCGTCGGATGGATGCAGTGGGCGATCGCCTCCAGCGCATGGGCGGTGGTTTCCCGGTGATAGCGAATCCCTTGCTCCATCGTGCCGCGCACTCTGGCAAATTCCTCGATATCGGCGCCGGCGGCAAAATTATGCTGGTCACCGCGCACGATCACGCAGCGCAGGTCTTCATCCTGCGACAGCAGCTTGAAAATATCGGTCAGGGCCTGCCACATCGTGACATTGACGGCATTCAGCTTGCCGGGGTTCGACAGCGTCACGGTGGCAATCACATCGCGTTTTTCAAGGCGGATTTCTGACATGGCGGTATCCGGTGAAATTTACGAAAGCGAGCGCACTGGCTGACGGTAGGCAAGCGCCAGCAATACCAGTCCGAGTGCGATCATCGGCAAGGACAGCATCTGTCCGGCCGATATCGTCAGGCCGGCAAAACTGACTTCATAGTCGGGCATGCGGAAGTATTCGGTAAAAAATCGTGCGCAGCCATACAGCAGCGAAAACATGCCGGAAACCGCCATCGTCGGGCGCGGCTTGCGGGCAAACAGCCACAGGATGATGAACAACAGCACGCCGTCGATCATGGCCTGGTAAATCGGCGACGGATGGCGCGGCAGATTGTCGACATTCGGCCAGATCATGGCCCAGGGCAGCGACGCGTCGGCGAGGCGACCCGGCAACTCGGCATTGATAAAATTGCCGATGCGGCCTGCCGCATAACCGAGCGGCACCAGCGGCGCGATAAAATCCATCACATCCATCAGATTGCGCTGGACCTTGCGGCCCCACAGCGCCATGGCGACCAGCACGCCGAGGAAGCCGCCGTGGAACGACATGCCGCCTTTCCATACCGCAAAAATTTCCAGCGGATGCTCCAAATAATAGGCCGGATGGTAGAACAGCACCTCGCCCAGGCGCCCGCCCACGATCACGCCCAATACGCCGTAAAACAGCATGTCGTCCAGGTCTTCCTTTTTCCAGCCGACGGCGGCAATATGCGGCTGGCGGATGCGCAAGCGGCCGAGCAGCAGGAACTGGGCAAACGCCAGCAGATACATCAGGCCATACCAGCGTATGTCGAGCGGGCCGATCGACAGAGCGATCGGGTCGGGCATCGGATGAGTCAGCACTTGTTTTTCTTTCTTAAAAGTTCCAGGAAGGCGCGCAATACCGGCGCCTGATTGTCGCGCCGCCATGCCATGCCGGTTTCCACCAGCGGTGTTTTGCCGGCGATCGGTCTGTATTCGACGCCAGGGCGTTTCAAATTTGACACCGATTGTGGCACAAGCGCGATTCCCATGCCAGCCGATACCAGGCCGATAATGACTTGCATCTGGATCGCGCCATGCAAGGCAGGGGCGATTTTGCGAGGGAACCTGATCAGCGGCTGTTGGCTCGGCACATTGGCGTTATAGTGACGGGAACAGGGGCATGCTAATCATACTGACCCTTAATCGGCTTATTTCGGAGAAATCATGGCTTTTAACCGCCGTTCCAAAAACATTACCCAGGGCGTGGCCCGCAGCCCGAACCGTTCAATGTATTACGCGCTAGGCTATGAAAAGGAAGATTTCGACAAGCCGATGGTAGGTATTGCCAATGGGCATTCCACTATCACGCCGTGCAATTCCGGCTTGCAAAAGCTGGCGGACATTGCGGTCAAGGCCATCAAGGATGCCGGCGCCAATCCGCAAGTGTTTGGCACGCCGACCATTTCCGACGGCATGTCGATGGGCACCGAAGGCATGAAATTTTCGCTGATTTCACGCGAAGTGATCGCTGACTGCATCGAAACTGCGGTTAATGGCCAGTGGATGGATGGCGTGGTTGTCATCGGCGGCTGCGACAAGAACATGCCGGGCGGCATGATCGCGCTGGCGCGCACCAATGTCCCAGGCATTTATGTGTATGGCGGCACCATCAAGCCGGGCAACTGGAAGGGCAAGGACCTGACCATCGTCTCCGCCTTCGAGGCGGTCGGCGAATTCAGCGCCGGGCGCATGTCGCAGGAAGATTTCGACGGCATCGAGCGCAATGCCTGCCCATCGTCCGGCTCGTGCGGCGGAATGTACACTGCCAACACCATGTCGTCATCGTTCGAGGCGCTCGGCATGTCGCTGATGTATTCGTCGACCATGGCCAATCCGGACGATGAAAAAGTCGGCTCGGCCGCCGAATCGGCACGCGTGCTGGTCGACGCCGTCAAGCGCGACCTGAAGCCGCGCGACATCATCACCCGCAAGTCGATCGAAAATGCGGTGGCAGTGATCATGGCCACCGGCGGCTCGACCAACGCGGTGCTGCACTATCTGGCAATCGCCCATGCGGCGGAAGTGACGTGGACGCTCGATGATTTCGAGCGCATGCGCCGACAGGTACCGGTGATTTGCAACCTGAAACCGTCTGGCGAATATGTTGCCACCGATCTGCATCAGGCCGGCGGGATTCCGCAAGTGATGAAACTGCTGCTGAATGCCGGCCTGTTGCACGGCGATTGCATTACCATTACTGGCCGCACCATTGCCGAAGAACTGGCGAGCGTACCGGATGTGCCGCGCACCGACCAGGACGTGATCCGCACCATCGACAAGGCGCTGTATGCGCAGGGCCACCTGGCGATCCTGAAAGGCAACCTGTCGCCGGAAGGCTGCGTGGCCAAGATTTCCGGCCTGAAGAATCCGGTGATCACCGGCCCGGCACGGGTGTTCGACGATGAATACACGGCAATGGACGCGATTTTGGCCGACAAAATCAAGGCCGGCGACGTGCTGGTGTTGCGCTACCTGGGTCCCAAGGGCGGGCCCGGCATGCCGGAAATGCTGGCGCCAACCTCGGCCATCATCGGCAAGGGCTTGGGCGAGTCGGTCGGGTTTATCACCGACGGCCGGTTCTCTGGCGGCACCTGGGGCATGGTGGTCGGGCATGTGGCGCCGGAAGCTTTTGTCGGCGGCACCATCGCGCTGGTGCAGGAAGGCGATTCGATCACCATCGATGCGCTGCAGCAGCTGATTCAGCTGAACGTGCAGGATGAAGAAATCGCGCGCCGCCGCAGCAACTGGAAGGCGCCGGCGCTGCGCTATACGCGCGGCGTGCTGGCCAAATTCGCCAAACTGGCGTCTTCAGCCAGCAAGGGCGCGGTAACCGACTGAGCAGGGGAGTAGTATGAAACGACAAAGGCCGGATTGATCCGACCTTTGTCGTTTGTCATCGAGCTTTGCATTACAGCCGGCCATTGCTATGAAAAGACCGGGCTGGGAACGGATTTCAATGGGCTTGCAATGGCGTGCCTAGCGGCGCTTTTTGGTATCGAACGCTTTTTTCACCCGTTCCTGCCGGCTTTTTTCCAGTTGTTCATGTGCTTTGCGCTTGTCGAGCCCGAGTATCCTTTCGATGAATTCGAACCAGATAAATGCAACAAGAAGTAAGCCTGCTATCCACCACCAGGATAAATCGGCGACAATGCTTACCTCGAAGTATTTCAGAATTGATAGTAAAACGATAAGAGCGATGATGGGCATGAAGTTCTCCTTGCGGCAAGCATAAGGGGGAAAGCCGTACGCGGTCAATTCATGTCGTCAACCGGCGCACGACCTTATGCGTTGAAGCGACAAAGCTTGCTTATTGCAGCACCAAAACGGGTAGAATATTCCTGTTATTTAAATGGAGAAAATCATGAAACGTTCCTTGCTGCTCGGGTTTGCTGTAATGGCGCTTGCATCCAATGCGGCGCTCGCCAATGCAGATCTGGCCAAAGCAAAAAACTGCATGGCTTGCCATACGGTTGCCAGCAAATTGATTGGTCCCGGCTTCAAGGAAGTCGCCGCCAAATATGCGGGTCAGAAGGATGCCGAAGCCAATCTGGTGAAAAAAGTGCTGAAGGGCGGCAGCGGTGTCTGGGGCACGGCAGTCATGCCGGCCAATCCGCAAGTCAGCGAAGCCGAAGCCAAAACACTGGTCAAATGGATTATGTCGCAAAAGTAAACGCGGCATTGTCATCGTCAAAAAAGCGCTCATTCGAGCGCTTTTTTTATGCGGACAGGCTTTCCCCTGAACGTTAACATTGCCAAGCGGCGTAGCGCAGAGCGCACGCTGTACAGCAACCGACTGCGCACTCAATGCCGGATGACTTGCGCCATTGCAGCGCAGAGCAAAAAAAGCGCCTACTTCGAAAAGACAGGCGCTTTATCCCGGGGCCTTGTTTTCGTCCCGGCGCTTATTTCACGACCGCGATTTTTTCTTTCTTGCCAGCCTTGTAGCTGTATAGGGTCAGCGCGCCGTCCTTGATGTCGCCCTTGGCATCGAACTCGATCTTGCCGGTGATACCGTCATGCTTGATCTTGGCCAGCACCGGCAGATACTTGGCCGGCTCGGCCGAATTGGCCTTTTGCATGGCAGCGGCCATGGTCATGGTCGCGTCATACACGTACGGCGCATAGAGCTGCACATCCTGGTTGAATTTCTTCTTGTAGCGCTCGACGAACGCATCCATTACCTTTTGCTGGTCGCCGGTGACGCCGCCTGCTTCAGCGCAGACTACCTGGCCGTCGCTCATGCCATCGCCGGCCAGTCGGGCCAGCTCGGCGGTACAGATGCCGTCGCCGCCCATCATTTTGGCATTGATGCCCAGTTGTTTCATTTGACGCAGCATCGGTCCGCCCACATTATCCATGCCGCCAAAGAAGATAACATCCGGCTTCTTTGCCTTGATGGCGGTCAGGATCGCCAGGAAATCGGTCGCCTTGTCGTTGGTGTATTGTTGGGACGTGATCTTGCCGCCGGCTGCCTTGACCGCTTTGGAGAATTCCCGGGCGACTCCCTCGCCGTAGGCAGTACGGTCGTCGATCACCGCAATGCTCTTGGCCTTCAGCGTATTCACTGCATATTTGCCAAGGCTGCCGCCGAGCTGGCCATCGTTGGCGACCACGCGGAATGTGGTTTTATAGCCTTGCTGGGTATATTTCGGATTGGTAGCCGATGGCGAAATTTGTGGAATACCGGCTTCGGCATAGATCTTCGAGGCCGGGATCGTGGTCCCCGAGTTCAAGTGACCGATCACGCCGTTGACCTTGGCATCGACCAGCTTTTGCGCCACTGCCGTGCCCTGTTTCGGGTCGGCCGCATCATCTTCGGCCAGCAGCTGGAATTTCACCTTTTTGCCGCCGATGGTCACGCCCTTGGCATTCAAGTCTTCGACTGCCATGATGGCGCCATTGGTGTTATCGCGGCCAAAATGTGCCTGCCCGCCCGACATTGGGGAAACGTGGCCCAGTTTCACCACGACTTCCTGGGCGAACGCGGTTCCTGCAAAAGCGAATACAATCGCACCAGCTAGCGGGACCAGTCTTGTTTTGAATTGCATGGACATTCTCCTGACGGTTGAACGACAAAACGAAGTAATTCGGATTTTCAATATGCAAGACGGTACAGCATTCGGATTGCTTAGCAAAGATTTTTTGTGGTGTTTTTTTACAATTTTCCCTGATTTTCTATGGCCAAATTCCATACCCTCGACAAGGTCGACCGCAAGTTATTGAATTTATTGCAAAAGGATAACCAGATTCCGACCCGGGTCCTGGCCGAAAAAGTCCACGTCTCGCAGCCGACCTGTCTGCGCCGCATCCGTGACTTGCGCGACGCCGGAGTGATCAGCGCCGATGTCGCGCTGGTCGATCCATTTGCACTCGGGTATGGCATGCTGGCCTTCCTCGAAGTCTCGCTGGCCAACCAGGCCGATGAACACATGCAGGAATTCGAAGCACGCATGAACAAGGAGCCGGAAGTCATGCAATGCTATTTCGTGTCAGGCGACTACGATTATTTTCTGGCGGTGCATGTGGTCGACATGGAAGCGTATTACCAGTTCGTGCGCCGGGCAATTTCAGGCTCCGGCAATGTGCGTCATTTCCAGTCGCGCTTCCCGATGAAGCGGGCCAAGTTCGTCACCCGCATCGCGTTCGATGAAAAATCTGCGGAAGTGCGGGTCAGGGTGGGGAAGTGAGTGCGGCTTGAATAACAGTGTAATTTCACATTTTTAAGAGGGATGCATTCAATCCGTTTTAAAGTAAAGATTAAGCGATCGAGGCCAACTTCTGTTTTACGGTATGCCGTCCAACATCAACTATTTTCACGGAAGTCTTCGCCCCCAAATAAAAAACTTTTAAATTAAAATTTTGGCTTAAAGAAAATTCCAATTAAACAGGGAATTAGTATGGGAAGAGCAGTGAGTACCGTCACATATAGTACCGTTCTATATTCGCGGTCATTTTCAGGCAATGTGAAATAAGCAGCAATTAAAGAAAATATTATTAGTAATCCAATTACAACCATCGACCACCAAGTAAAAAGTGTTAATGAAAAAAATTCCTTCTTCATTTTAAATTTTAAATAAATCAAACCAAACATAGCGATCCACGCTAAAGGCCAAGTAACAAACCTAGCCCAAGTTAGTACGCCTATTAATAGTAATGACTTGCGAAATAAAAATGCCTCATCCATTGGCGTATTCCTTTTCATTCTTGTCTTGCGCGATAATTGTTGGCGAATTTACTGGAGGGGTTGGTGTTTTCTTTTCTTGATGGCCCCAATCAAGTGGCATCTCAACCCAGAAACCCTTTACCGATTTACGCAAATATCCAAATGCCTTGTCAACATTCTGCCGCCCTTCAGAAGTCATATATTCTGGTTGCAATACAGGCATAGACGCCAAGTCTAAAAATTGCACCGCCTTTTTCTTGCTTGCATCGTAATGTTTGCGAATATATGCTTTGCGTCCTTCGGTGAACACCTTAAAAGTGTTTCGAGGCGTATGTGAAAACACTGTGTTGTATGCCATTCTGTTTGTAATACTTAATGACTGAATGCCATAGATGCTTGATTTTTCCAAAGGCTTATCGACTTGTATGCCAAGAGGTACATCGTTTTCTATTTGCACCCCGGTACTTGATTCATCGACAGCCATACCTAAATGTTTTTTCCAAAGTTGAATTCGTAAATCACGCGCAAATTTCCTTGTCGAAATGCGTACGCCACCGCCTACATCAGTCATTTGTGCTTCTGCATCATCTACAATTACCGCAGATAATTCGGTATCGCCATTTCCATTCAAGCTACGATCATTAATATTGGCGCTACCGATAATTGCTACAGAATCATCGACAATCATCAATTTGGAATGCACGTAAATCATTTCAGTAATAACGCCTTTGTAGGCCTTTCCATAATTCCGTAGATTTAACACGGTTAAATAGTCACGCCATTTATTCTCCATCCCATGCATTTTCAATATTCCAAGGATATCGTTATTGCTACGAATAGGCATTTCAATGCCCCATGCTTTTTTATTCTTTGCAAGAATAGTTGCGTTAATTCGATTAATCAAACTGTTATTGGCATGTTTCAGACCCTGCATGGCCCACCATCCTTGGGAAGCGGTAGTTGCTTCCTCAAGCTTTCCTTCGGGTTGTTCTGGTAATGTAATCCATACATGAAATGGTCGAGAGCCCTGAATTGCTTTGCCAATTGCATTTGCCAATTCAGAGATAATTGGATTATTGGAAGGGCATGCCGTACCACGACTATCTACCCCGCAGTTAGAAACAAAAAACTGGTTTTCAATATAAATAAAACCTTGTGCTGCACGGATACAGTTAATCATTGCATCTCGTATGCTTGTCTGGTGATTTCCTGCCCAAGCTGAACGTGCTTCCTCCATAACTTTGGCACGCTGCTTGTCGCCAGATTTCCAGTTGTCCTGGATATACTTGTGACGGCTATTCCACAAACTCAATTCACTCTTTAATTGTACTGATGAAGCGGAGCGACATATCTGAACTGCTGTTTTCCCGCTGCCTCTTTGCATCGGATCTACAAGTAAATTTTTCCCTCCGATTTTTTCAAACCAGGGTGCATCCAATTTTTCATTAAGTATATTGGTATCTTTGCCAGCAAAGCTATTCCAACGTAAAACGAAATTTACAAATACGTCATATGCTCCAGGCCCATCAATACCAACTGCAACATCTTGCCAAGGCTGACGTGGTTGAAATTCTGGATCAAAAAGCTTTCCTTCTTTATGAAAAGATTTTGCAAATCCCGGTCTTCCGTTTGATTGAATTTGTGTGTGGCTCACTTCATCTTGGGATGAATGGCGTGCAGGATCAATCTGCATGTTGTAAGCATCATTGATCATATGGATCTTTGGATCAATCTCAATTTTGAATGCATTGGTATCCCAACGACCGTGGGCCAAATCAATCCCTCCAACGAATGCCTGTTTCCCATCCAGCACCACAAATTTTTGGTGATGGGAGAAGTAAGCATTCGCATCGGTAGGGCTTCCATTAGCCAAATCTAATATTTGCCATCCTAGGCGTTCTCTACCTGTATGTGGATTTTGTAATATAACGCTTATTGATCCATTAGACTTTGGTAGTTTATGTAATGTTGATTGCGTACTATCATCATGGGTATTAAGTTCAGAACTTACAGAGTCGTAAAGAATTACACGCACATGTACTCCGCGGTGCAGCGCATCTGCTAATAGTTCTGATAATCTGCCCGGATGTTTTGGATCGCCTCTGTTATCGAGCTCGACATCGTAGTCCAGCTGCCAGTCCGCAATAAAAATGAAACTCTTTGCACCTCTGATTGCATCGGCTACCGCTTTCATGTAGTCACGACCAGTGGTATATGGCGTACAAGTGTTGCCGTAGCGTGGCAATGCAAAGGGTTCATTTAAATCGAAATACTGATTGGTAACTGCAGAAATAGTATTCGGCGTTAATTTTGCGGTGAATTGATCGATGTCAGCCATATTATTTTATGAATTTAATTTCAACGGCTCAAATATCAGTTTCAGATTTACGCTGCACTACGTTACTTACCATCGCATCAGACTGTGCAACCTCAGAGAGGAATCCTTGTATATGAGATTCCAGTGAATTTGCATCCGGAGCGAAATTCAGTGCATCCAATATGCGCGGAGGATTTGCCTGTTTGTTATGGTCGGTAGTCCATCGAACTGGTTCGAGCGGCATCGCCATGAGTCCTGTAATGAGCCAAATACGACGAGGATGCCGTGCTGATAGAAGGAACAATTCCTTTTGTTCTGATTCCGATAGTTGTACTTCACCATTTGCAGGGACCGTCCCTTGATACAGGGTCTTCCTCCAATTGTCTGAATTAAAAACTTCAGGACTGACGGCATCACTTTCTGTCATTGGTGTAACGTCGTTATCCAGCAAAACAATTTGCCATGCTTCACCGGTTGGTGCCACGCCTTGCATCCCTGGCATATCCTGCAATTTCAAGCCTAGTTTTAACTCATCGGTTATCACGCTCGCCGGCATCGCCGGCAACACGTAACTCTGACTAGCCGGCCCGGTAAAACTCTTGGAAGACGACTTGATCGAAATCGTCCCCGGACAGGCAAAGGTAATATTGCCACCCTCGATCGTCAGGCTGGCGCCGCCTTCCACGGCCAGCGTAATACTCTTGGCCGCCGCAAAGTCGATATGGCTGTTCGCGGACACCAGCTTCACCAATTCCTTTGCCGCGAATGTCATCGCATCGCTTTGCGCCTGCAGCTCCACATCGCCCTGTCCCGCGTACAGTTTGATTCCGGTGTCGCCTTCGCCGGCGCCCACCGCACCCGCCAGGATGCCAATCGCTTGTCCGCTGTGCACGCTCAAAGCGTCGCCTACCGCCGCCTGCATGTCCCGTCCGCTGGCAAAGTGCGCCACTTCCCCTGCCGCCACATGAAAGCCATCAGCCGCCGTCATGCCCAGGCCAGCCTGCGCTACCACTGTCACCAGCGATGCCGTGCTGTGCGGTACCTTTTCTCCCGCACCATCTTCGCGGCCATCCCGGGCGCTGACCTGGCCCGCCACCTTTTTGAGCATCGCCGCCAGCGGCGGCACATCCTCTTCCAGATTGCTCTGGCTACCGGTGCCATTCAAGGTTTTATCACCCTTGGCCGCCACCATCTGCACGGTCTGGTGGGTGGCTGCCGCCTGATTGAAGCTGTCGGCAAAGCCCTGTGCTTGCTTCAGCAGCGCGGCGCCCGCACTATTATCGCCGGCCGGCTCCATTTGGCCGCCGGGTGCGCTGCCGTAATAGGTGGTCAATAACAAACCCTTGCCGGCACGGATTGCGCCATACGCATCGGTGCGCATTTCCCAGCCGGCGCCCCGGAAGCTGCCGCGATAGTTGTCGGCCTGGTGGATCAGGTGGCCCAGATTGATCTGGGTAGCGGCAGCATCGGTGGCCAGCTGGGTGCGCAGCCGGCCGCTGGTGTCGTCAAACACCAGCTGGCTCGATTGCCGGGACAGGCCGTCCGTCCCCAGCGCCACGCTCTTGAAGCCGGACAGGAAACCTGCATGCTTGTGTTCACCCACGGCTGCGCCATGCCAGGCAGGCGAATTGCCGGCGCCGATCTTGTTGTCTTGACCCGCCGTCACATGGTCTGAGGCGGCACCGAAGGCCGATGCATCATCCTGGCCCTGGCCG
>JAKFFK010000139.1:0-12787 GCA_036675285.1 Paucimonas sp.
GCGCCGACGATAACGATAGGATCATGCATGACAGGTTTCTCCAGATGGGGGCGCACCGGCGCGTCGCTGCGCTGGTGCGCGATGATTAAAAATTGAGGCGGCTTTAAAAAATTATGCTGCTTGCGCGGATGGACTTGCCGGCGCCGTTTGATGACAAAATCGTATTTCTTGCGGGTACGGAAATACATCTTCCAGATAACCATCCATTATCCGCTGTTTTCGGATTTCCCAGAATTCCGGGGTCAACAGTTCGGCATGGTATTTCATGAAATAACGCTTCACCTTCGGGTTGCCTAATAAAAACGTGCTCAACTGTTCTGGAAACACGTCGTTCTTGGCAATCGGATACCACGGCTCAGCCGACATTTCATCTTCTTCATTGCGTGCTTGCGGAATATTCCGGAAATTGCAGTCGGTAATGTATTCAATTTCATCGTAATCGTAAAACACCACGCGGCCATGCTTGGTGACGCCAAAATTCTTGTACAGCATATCGCCCGGGAAAATATTGGCGCCGACCAGGTCCTTGATCGCATTGCCGTATTCCTTGACGCCATGCTCGAGCGCTGCATCATCGCCGCGCTGCTCGGCGTCGGTCAGCCAGATATTCAACGGCACCATGCGGCGTTCGATATACACATGCCGGATAATGATCTGGTCGGCTTCTTCCTCGACGATCGACGGCGCGACTTCTTTTAATTCCGCCAGCAATTCTTCGGAAAACCGGCTGCGCGGAAAAGCGACATTCGAGTATTCGAGGGTATCGGCCATGCGCCCGACGCGGTCATGGTTTTTCACCAGCATGTATTTTTCCTTGACCAGTTCCCGCGTGGTTTCCTTCGGCGCCGGGAAATGGTCCTTGATGACCTTGAAAACATACGGGAACGACGGCAGCACGAATACCACCATTACCAGCCCGCGGATGCCGGGCGCGGCCTCGAAGCAGTCCGACGAATGGTGCAGATGATGCAGGTAATCGCGGTAGAACAGCGCCTTGCCGAGCTTTTGCAAGCCCAGCACGGTATAGATTTCACTCCTCGGCTTGTACGGCATCAGCGTGCGCAAAAAATGCACATAGGCCGACGGCACTTCCATGTCGACCATGAAGTAGGCGCGGGTAAATGAAAACAGCACGGTGATCATGACCGGGTCGAAAATGATGGTATCGAGCAGCAGTTCGCCCTTGCGGTTTTGCAGGACCGGAATCACGAATGGATAGATCCGGTTGCCATTGATGCCTTTGCCGACGATATAGGCGCCCTTGTTGCGGTAAAACAGGCTGGCCAATACCTGGATCTGGTAATTGGCTTCGCGCACGTGGTTGGCGAACATCTGGTCCATGCGCGCTTCGACATAGCCGATATCACGGTCGAGATCGACAAAGTGCGATTTCAGCTGGAAGTTGGTGATGATGCGTTTCAGCGTGAAATGCATGCCGTCGCGGCCCGGGTAATACACCCGATAGGTCGGTATGCCTCCATCCGGTTCGATATATTCGGTCGACACGGCCGGCCGCACAAAGATGAAATCGTTATGGAAATAAGTACGGTGCAGGATATTGCAGCATACCGAATTGAAGAAGGTTTCCGCCAGTTCCGGCTGCTTGTGGTTCGTCAGCAAGCCGATATAGTGCAGCTTCACCTCGCGCCAGACTTCGTCGGACAAGTCTTCCGGATCGTATTCATCTTCCAGGATTTGCACGCACTCCTGCACCCGCATGTCGTAAAAGGCAATCCGTTCGCGCGCCGACACTTGCGCCGACTTCCAGTCGCTGCGTTCGAAATGGCGCTTGGCGTGCTGGCTGGCTTCACGGAACAAGCGGTAATGCTTGTCGAAACCATCGAGCATGGTGCGCGCGATATCGAAGGCGATCTGGGACGACAGCAGTTTGGGAAAGACAGTTTGCATCACTCACTCATTTCATCAGTAACTTCAGCCTTGCACCGGGCCCATGCCAGCAATGACAGCATCTTATTTTCTCGCAATCACGAACAGCGTTTGCTGCATGATCGCGCACAATTTTTCCACACCCTGATTGACAGCAAAAATTTCAGCGGTGGTGACGACCAGTGTCTTGCCTGCCTTGACCACCTTGCCGCGCCCGACCAGCGCCTGGCCGATGCCGGGCGAGACGATATTGATCTTGAACTCGGCGCTCAGGCATTCATGGGTCGGCATCAACAGGGTATTGGCGGCAAAGCCGCCGGCCGCATCCGCGACCGTGCCGATCACGCCGCCATGGAAATAGCCGTGCTGCTGCGTGACTGCGTCGCTCATCGGCACCACCAGTTCACAGGTGCCAGGCGCCGTGTGCGTCAGGCGCGCCTTCCACGCAGTCAATGTACCCTGGCGCGCAAAGGTTTCCTGCAACAGCGCGACGATGTCGGCCGGCAGCGTGGTGCTTGCAATGTTGGTCATCAATCTTCCATTCTGTGGTTCGGTTGGCCATTGACCAGCGTAATCGGCATTGGCGTCATGCCGTGTGCCGGGTGCGCACAGCGGGTTTCCCAGACGATGGCTTGGCGGCAGCGCCATCCAGTGCGCGCCTGCATTCCTCTTCATGCATGGCAATTTCTGCCAGCGTTTCATCGATATCCTCGCGCTGCTGCTCCAGCGTGGCGCGGTGGTGCGCCAGAATCGCCAAAAAACGTTCGGTCTGCACCGACGAATCATTGCCGGCATCGTACATGTCGACCAGCTCCTTGATTTCAGCCAGCGTCAGTCCGAGCCGCTTGCCACGCAGCGTCAGCTTCAAACGGGTGCGTTCGCGCGGCGAATAGACGCGGATGCGCCCGCCCGCGCCTTCGCGCAGCGGACTGAGCAATCCCTGATCTTCATAAAAACGGATCGCGCGCGGCGTGATAGCGAATTCGCGGGCCAGCTCGGCAATCGTGTAGGTCGGCATGAGTCGGTAATAATGTTTACAATCACAGTTGACGTTAACGTCAATCGCATTGTAATCGGGCTGGCCGGAAAAGAAAATGCCCGGATAGCCCCGGAAATTGCACGATTGATAATTTTTATCACCGGAATCCGGTGTTACAGCGACACTTTTTCTGCAAGGGTATATTTTCAATGAATCCGCTCGAATCCCAGCTCGACTATCCATTCGGCGATACGCTGCCGTCGCCTGGCAAGCTCGTGCCAGTCGCGCCCGGCGTGTTCTGGCTGCGCATGGGATTACCGTTTGCGCTCAACCATATCAACCTGTGGCTGCTGGAAGATGAAATCGATACTGCTGACGGCCCGCTCAGAGGCTGGACCATTGTCGATTGCGGGATTGCCGACGAGGCCACCCGGGCGGCCTGGGAAACCATTTTTGCCGAACAGTTGCGCGGCTTGCCGGTGCTGCGGGTGATCGTCACCCATTGCCATCCAGACCATGTCGGCCTGGCCGACTGGCTATGCGCACGCTGGCAGGCGCCGCTGTGGATGACGACCGGCGAATATGCGTTTGCGCGCATGATGTCAGCCGGGCTGCCGGGCGCCGATGGCAGCGCAATGCTGCCGCACTTTCAGCAGCACGGGCTGCGCGACCCGGCGCTGATTGCGCAGTTGCAGGGCCGCAAAAGCTATTACCCGACGCTGGTGCCGGCCGTGCCGATGAGCTATACCCGGCTGCAGGACGGGCAGTCGGTGCGCATCGGCGCGCACGGCTGGCGCATCATCACCGGCTTTGGCCATGCACCCGAACATGCGGCACTGTATTGCGACACACTGCAGGTGCTGATTTCCGGCGACATGATCCTGCCGCGGATTTCGACCAATGTGTCGGTAGCGGCGATCGAGCCGGAGTCCAATCCGGTGCAGCAGTATCTGGATTCCTTGGGCAAGTATGCGGATTTGCCGGCGGCCGCGCTGATCCTGCCATCGCATGGCAAGCCGTTTCGCGGCGTGCATATCCGTATCCGCCAATTGCTTGACCATCACGCGGCGCGCCTGGACGAAGTGCTGCGCGCCTGTTCCCTGGCCCGCAGTGCCGCCGATATCGTGCCGATCATGTTCCCGCGGCCGCTCGATGCCCATCAGCTGACATTCGCGCTAGGCGAGGCACTCGCGCATTTGCACCTGCTGTGGCTGAACAAACAGTTAAGCCGCCGACTGGATGCCGATGGCGTGTTCCGCTTTCAAACCGTGCACGCCCAACCGGCCTGACGCTGCACCTCAGCTATTCAGGATATTTTTACCGGTGCGGGAAAAAACTGCCGGCATCCCCCACGCTGCGCTTATCCAACTTAACCAGCTTGCGCTCGGTTTGTAACTAATTGTAACAATTTTAGCTTGGCAGGCACAACCGGTTTTATCAACGTGCACGGTGCTGCTGCGTTGCAAGCTAGACACAGCCTGGATTTGCCTGAAACGGTTCTCTTTAAGCGCTTCGTGTAACCAATTACAGACGTGCAAACTTGCAGTTTTTTATAGCCAGTGGCATATATATTGCAATCATTCCTGCGTACAATGTTCTTTTTATCAGACTTGCAAGCTGATTAAAAGCAGCAATCCGGAAGAGTTTGCATAAGTGAAAAATTGCGCGGTTGCAGATTGCTGCATTGATTCCTTTACATGCAAATTATTTGTAAACATGTAAAAAGTGATACTCATACATATTTATTGGAATTAAAAGTTCGCTACTTTATCCAACAGATATTGATCTAGCTCAGCATGACAAATCAGTCACAAAAAGTTCCTGCTGTAAAGAGACTGACTGTCAAGCCTTGACATGGAATAGTGCGCGGACATGAAAGCATCGATAGAACGTGAAGACTTCAGTGAACGCCTGCAACAGGCATTGCGTAACGCTGCGTATTCCCCAGAAAGCCCGACCCAGTTAGCGCGAGAATTCAATGTCCGATTCTCGGGCCGCCCCATTACCGTGCATGCTGCACGCAAATGGCTGGTGGGCGAAGCCATTCCGACCCAGGAAAAACTGCGCACGCTGGCCCAATGGCTGGGCGTGCCTGCGGAATGGCTGCGTTACGGCGGCAGCCAACAGACGCAGGGTGACGGCGCAGCAGCCGATCTGCCGCGCTTCGATTCGGCCGATGTCAAGCTGATCGCGGATCTGCAGGGACTCGACGAGCGTTACCAGACCATCGCTCGCGAAATCATCCGCATGCTGGTGCGCGTCAGCCGCTCCAAAGAATAGGCATCTGCCGCTGCGTCCGGATGGCGGCGCCTAACCCGGCAGATTGCGCGGCTTGCGCCGGGCCTTGGCGCTCAACGCATCGAACACCGCATCCGGCAGCAGGCGCATCAGCTTGGCTACCAGGCCCATCTGCCACGGAATCACCGCATAGCTGGTACCGGTTTCGACGGCCGCGACTGCCCGCGCCGCAAACTTCTCGGCCGGCATCAGGAACGGCATCCGGTACGGATTGACCTGCGTCATCGGCGTGTCGATAAAGCCCGGCGCAATCGTCACCACCCGGATGCCGCTCGGCTTCAATTCCACTCGCAGCGATTCGCAATAACTGATCACCGCCGCTTTCGAGGCGCTGTAGGCGCCTGAGCCCGGAATGCCGCGGATGCCGGCGACGCTGCCAATGCCGACCAGCCGGCAATCGCGGCTGCCGGCATTGGCCTGTTGCTTCATGGCCGCGATGAAGGGCGCGAAGGTGGCCACCGTCGCCGTCAGATTGGTGGCCATGATGCGCTCGAACACCGCCAGGTCTTCCGTATATTCGGTCAGCGTGCCTTGTGAAATGCCGGCATTGGCGATCACCACGTCGACGCCACCCATGCAGGCGATGAAGTCGCCGGCAGCCGTGGCCATCGCCGCATGGTCGGTGACGTCGAGCGCGTATGCCCGGTGGCGTTCAGGATTGGGCAGCCCGGCAATCAATTGACGCAGCACCTCGTCGCGGCGCGCCACCAGCCCCAGACTGGCGCCCTGTTCGGCATAGCGCCGCGCCAGTGCCGCGCCAATGCCGCTGGAAGCGCCGGTGATAAAGACTCGTTTCATGTTGTGGCCCTGTAAAGCCGGCGCGCACGACGCTTGCGCTGATGGCGGTATGCTCGATGGCGGCGTCAAAAATAAAAAGTCCGCCCCCTTGCGAGGGCGGACCGATCATGCGGCAGCAATGCCGTTTTGGCTATGTTTATTTCTTGGCTGCGGCAGCGCCATCCTTCTTGGCGGACTGGGCCACCAGGAAGTCCATCACTTTCAGCGTGCCTTGAAACAGCACAGGCTCCGGCGCACGGCCGATGCTCGCGCCGACGATCGATGGCGAGGTCACATAGCGTCCGCCAATGGCCACCATCGGCACCCCATCGACGCCATAATCCTGCTGCAGCTGCGCGGCGCGCTTGAGCTTCGATCCCATGCTGAACGAGTTGTACACGTCCAGGAATTTCTGCTTGTCGATGCCTTCCTTGACGATGAAATCGACGATCTGGTCTTTGGTATCGAGCTGGCGCCGTTCGACGTGAATCGTGCGGAAAATCTTTTTCTGCAATTCTTCCGACTTGCCCATCGCTTCGAGCGCATAGTACAGGCGCTGCTGCGGCTCGAATGAATCGCGGAAAGCGACCGGCACCCGCTTGAACACGATATTGTCGCCCTGCTTCTTGACCCACTCCGACAGCGTCGGCTCGAATGAATTGCAGTGCGGGCATGAATACCAGAAAAACTCGATGACTTCGACCCTGGCGCCGGCATCGGTGTGCTGCGCCTTGGCGAGCGTGCGGTAATCCTTGCCACTTTGCGGATTGTCCGGCGTAGCGCCTGCGCCTGCGGCCAGCAGGGAAAAACTAACGGCCATCAGGATTTGAGAAAGAAAACGCATATCGATCCTTATAAAAAATTACCACTTGTTCGGCAATGCCAGCTGCGCAAAGCCACTCCTTGTTACTTTGGAATGCGCACCACTGCCACATCCACACCATTTTCAGACAACTTCGAGCGCACCTTGTTCATTGCATCGACCTGCGAAAACGGCCCGATGCGCACCCGGTACAAGGTGCTGTTATCTTCGCTGGCCCGCTCGTTGATGCTAGTCTCGATGCCCAGCAGCGCCAGCTTGGCCTTGGTGTTTTCAGCATCGGCCGCTTCGCGAAAAGCCCCCGCCTGCAGATAATACGTCCACTTCTCTTCGGCTGCAGCGCCGGCATCGGCTTTCTTGACTCTGTCCGCAGCCGGTTTGTCGAGCACCGGCGCCTTGACCTCGGGCGCGTTCGGCACCACCGCCGGATCGGTGCTCACAGTGACTTCGGGTTCTCGCTGGAATTGCCGGGCAGCCTGTTTGGCCGGCTCACGGTTGCCATACAGCGACTTGTTCAAGTCCGGCATCTGGCTGGGCGCATTGATGCCTTTATCATTTTTGACGCCGCGATCGACAAACGATATCGGCGTTTTGGTAATCGTCACTGCCACCACCACGGCAATGGCCAAACCGACGATCAGGCCAATGATGATGCCGAGAATGGTGCCGCCGGCCTGCTTGTGCTTGTAATTCATTCTATGTTCCTGGTGCTTCCAAAATGACAACCTGATTACATCCTCGCTGGCGCCGATACGCCGATCAGCGCCAACCCGTTGCGCAATACTTGGCGGGTTGCCATCATTAATGCCAGTCGTGCCATTTTGGTGGGTGCATCGTCGACCAGCACCCGCTCCGCATTGTAGTAACTGTGTAATTCACCCGCCAGATCGCGCAGGTAGAACGCTACCTGATGCGGCCCCAGTTCGTCGAGCGCTTTTTGCAGCATGTCGGGATATTCCGCCAGCTTGGCCAACAGCGCGGTTTCGCGCGGCGCCGTCAACGGTGACAGATCGACACCGTGCACGCCGGCTTCGTCGCCGCCCCACTGATGCAATACCGAGCAAATCCGCGCATGCGCATATTGCACGTAATACACCGGATTTTCATCGGAGCGCGCCAGCGCCAGATCGACATCGAATACGAATTCGGTATCGGCCTTGCGCGAGATCAGGAAAAAACGCACCGCATCGCGCCCGCGCGTCAGGTCGCGCGGCGCCGCATCGCGCGCGCCATCTTCGGCAGTGCCGTCGCCGGCCGACCATTCGATCAAGTCGCGCAAGGTCACATACGATCCGGCGCGCTTGGAAATCTTGACCTCGGCGCCGTCTTTCATCACAGTGACCATCTTGTGCAGCACATAGTCCGGATAGCCTTCCGGGATGCCCATGCCGACCGCCTGCAGGCCGGCGCGCACACGCGCAATCGTGCCGTGATGGTCGCTGCCCTGCACATTGATGACCTGGCCGAAGCCGCGCTGCCACTTGGTGATGTGATACGCCACGTCCGGCACGAAATAGGTAAAGGTGCCGTCGGATTTTTTCATCACGCGGTCCTTGTCGTCGCCGTAATCGGTCGACCGCAGCCACAATGCGCCATCCTGTTCATAGGTCTTGCCGGCCCGGTTCAGCGCATCCACCGCAGCGGCGACCTTGCCATCGGAATACAGCGACGATTCCAGGTAATAATTGTCGAACTTCACGCCGAACGCCTGCAGGTCCAGATCCTGTTCGTGGCGCAGGTAAGCCACTGCAAACTGGCGGATCGATTCGATATCCTCAACCGCGCCGCTGGCCGTAACCGGTGCGCCATCACTGGCCGACACGGTTTTTTTGGCCAGAAAATCTGCGGCGATATCGCCGATATAGTCGCCATTGTAGGCACTCTCCGGCCAGGCTGCATCGCCCGGCTTGACGCCTCTGGCGCGCGCCTGCACCGAACTTGCCAGCGTGGCAATCTGCACGCCGGCATCGTTGTAATAGAATTCCCGCGTCACCGCATAGCCCTGCTCGTCGAACAGCGCCGACAAGGCGTCGCCGAGCGCGCCCTGGCGACCATGGCCGACATGCAGCGGACCGGTCGGGTTGGCCGAGACAAATTCGATCAACACCTTCTTGCCGGCGCCTGCCGTGCTCTTGCCGAACTGCGCGCCTTCGTTCAGCACCGCATGCACCACGGCCAGCTTGGCGGCGGCCGCCAAGCGCAGATTGATGAAGCCGGGGCCGGCAATGTCGATCGATTCGATCAAGCCTTGGTGCGCCGGATTGGCCAGGACCGCTGCCACCAGCGCCTGCGCCAGTTCGCGCGGATTTTTTTTCAGCGCCTTGGACAGCTGCATGGCG
Organism: Paucimonas sp.; assembly: GCA_036675285.1. Taxonomy (GTDB): domain Bacteria; phylum Pseudomonadota; class Gammaproteobacteria; order Burkholderiales; family Burkholderiaceae_D; genus Paucimonas. Next base: position 9,101 of record JAKFFK010000139.1, read on the forward strand.
ATATTGCAGGCGACGTCGCCATGGCCTGGGTCGCGCGGACGCTCGAGGATGACGGCGGGCGCCAGCTCGGTCCCGGCAAGGATCGGGGCGAGCGCTTGCTGGAACAGGTCGATGATTTGTTGTCGTTGTAACGCTAGCATGAATATTTCGATAAGTTGAACGGCACGCGCCGGGATGGCTTGCGCTTTGGAGCTACCAACAAAATGCTGTTCTCAAGCCCACATCCTTTCCCGCATGCAGAAGCAGCGAGCATCGAGACGGAAACGGCGATAGCCATTTCTGCAAATTAAGTAAGGCAAACGGTGATTATACCGGCTGGACCGGCTGATTTCTTTTATCGACCACGCAATCGTACACCGGAGCAAGCCCGGCGCCTGTAACAGGATGAAACAAGGCCGACAGACTGTAAGCATGCCGGCCGAAACGCAGGGAATACTGGCGCAAATGACAATTTTCCTGGGAACCGGCCTGGCCAGTGACCAAAAATCCCTCGCGCCGTTTGCATGTTTGCCACGCACAGGTTGCAGCCGCGGCAAAGCTGAGGCATGCTGGAACCATCATGAAAACTTTTATCCTGATCCAGACCGGCGTGCTGGTCGCAGCAGCCTGGGCCTTGCCGGCATTTGCGCAAGATACGCCGACGCCGACGGTTGCACCCGTGCCCCAGCAAACCACCACGATTTACCGGCAGGTATTGCCGGATGGCCGGGTCGTCTATTCGGACGAGGCCGTGACCGGCGCCAAGGTCGAGCATACCATCCGCATGACGCCGCCGATCGAGGGCAACCTGTGGTCCACCGAGCCGGGACCGCGCCCGAGGGTGCCGCCGCAAACGGTGCCGACCCCGGTCAAGCGCGCGCCGATCGCGCCAGCGCGGGTCGGCGACAGTGGCGCGGTGGCGGTGAGCGATCGCACGCTGGCCGAAGTCATGCGCGCGGAAATGCTGCTCGACGATGCGAAAAAACGCCAGGCCGCCGGTGTCAAACCGCTGTCAGTCGAGCTGCGCGACAATAGCGATGGCGGCCCCGCCACCAATCAAGCCTACATGAGCCGGCAAAAAATGCTGGCGCGCGACGTTGCCTATGCAGAAGAAGAATTACGCAAGGCAAAAGAGGCGCGCGACGGCGGACGTTAGGCAAACCGCGCGAACACCCTGCGGCCGGCATTGCGCTGTCTGCCGCTTAGACTCCGCGCAGCAATAACTTAGCCAATTTGGCGAGTGCCAACCGGCGCACTGCCGCCCGGGCTATTCATCATGTGCTCGCCGGACGGTTGGTGGTGTGCCGGGCATGCAACTGAACCGCACCTGTCACTCAGCCCGAGCCCGGCGCAGATTCGTCTCTTGCCTGCCTGCGGCAAATCCGGGCTTGGGCGATGCAGGCCCTATAATTTACAAAAATAACTGACGATCCAGACCAAAGGCAACCTGATGTTTGCAACCCAAAGGCTGGCGCGACGCCTGCTGTACACGATGTTTCCGTGGTATCTGCTGCTGGCGCTCAGCATGACCGTCTTGCAACTGGGGATTCAATATGTGACCGTGAATCACGCCATTGCCACCGATCTGGCATCGCTCGGCAGCACGGTGCAACCCAACGTGACGACCGCCGTATGGGAGCTGGACACGCCGCAGCTGACTGCGCTGGCGCGGGCGCTGCGGCAAAACAGGATTGTGTCGGGCGTGCAGATTGAAGGCACCGACGGCAACATCCTGGTCAGCGACGGCAAGCTGCCGCCTGCCTCTCAGCCCGCCGACAGCTTCTTGCCGAGCCGGTCCAAGCTGCAAAGCGTGGCGCTGGTCTATCCGTCGCTGCGTGAAGGCGATCGTCTGATTGGCCACATCAGGCTGTACTCGGGTCCCGAAGTATTGTGGGAGCGCACCAAATACAGCCTGTTTGTCGTGCTGCTGAGTTCGCTTGTCGTCAGCACCGGCCTGTGGCTGATTTTTTCCTGGACGATTCGCTACAAGCTGGCAGATACCGTGACCCGGGTCGCCAATGCAGTGGCCGGCTGGCGCTTTTCGAGCGGCGACACGCCGGTGGAAAAAATCCATTACCCGTATCGTGATGAACTCGGCGCGCTGGTGACGGCACTGAACGACAGCCGCAGCCGCCTGTTCGTTTCAATGCAGGAACTCAAGGAAGCCAACCTGAACCTGGAAAAAAAGGTTGCGCTACGCACCGGCGAGCTGCAGCAAGCCAAGGATGCGGCCGAAGCCGCCTCGCGCGCCAAGGGCAGCTTTCTGGCCAACATGAGCCATGAAATCCGCACGCCGATGAATGCCATCATGGGCCTGACCCACCTGGTGCTGGAAACACCGCTGGCTGAGCGCCAGCGCGATTACCTGGAAAAGGTCCAGACTTCATCGGCGGCGCTACTGGCGCTACTGAACGATATTCTCGATTACTCGAAGATCGAAGCCGGCCGCCTGCAGCTCGAACAGACCGGGTTCGAACTGGAAGCCTGCCTGAAAAACGTCTGCGACCTGTTCATCGGCCGCATCGAAGAAAAGAAGCTAGAGCTGTTCGTGGAAATCGCCCCGGCGGTGCCGCGCCATGTCGTGGGAGATCCGCTGCGTCTCGAACAGGTGTTGAACAACCTGGTCGGCAACGCCGTCAAATTCACCGAAGCCGGCGAAATCCACGTGCGTGTCGATGCGCTCAACGCCGGCCCCGCGCAGGCGCTGCTGCAATTTTCGGTCAGGGACACCGGCATCGGGCTGGACCCGGAACAGGCCGAACGGATCTTCCAGGCCTTCACCCAGGCCGACAGCTCGATCACTCGCAAGTTCGGCGGCAGCGGCCTCGGCCTGGCGATTTGCCAGCACCTGGTGCAGCTGATGGGCGGCGAGATTGGCGTCGTCAGTGAACCGGGGCGCGGCAGCACCTTCAGCTTCACCAGCCATGTTGGGATCACGGCCGCCCAGGCCAAAGCCGAGCGCCTGCAGGACTTGCGCAGCATGAAGTCGCTGCTGGTTGACGATCAGCAGACCTCGCTTGATGTGCTGGAGCGGCTGCTGACTTCCTGGCATTTCCAGGTCGAGTCGTCGCGTTCTGGCGAAGCGGCATTGCAAGCGGTGTTTGCCGCCGACGCGGCCGGTGCGCCATTCGAGCTGCTGCTGCTCGACTGGAAAATGCCGGGCCTGAACGGCCTGGACGTGGCGCGTGCGATTCAGGATGCGGCGACCAGCGGGCGCATCAAGTCGCCGCCGATGCTGGCGATGGTGACCGCGCACGACCGCGAACAATTGCTGCATGAAGCCGGCGCCACCCGGCTCGCTTCGGTGCTGACCAAGCCGGTGGTGCCGTCGGCGCTGTTCGACGCCATCCTGCAGATCCAGAACCCGACGCGAGTGCGCACGGCGCCCCACCCGGCCAGCCACCTCGGCCCGCGCGAAACCCTGGCGCAACTGCAGGGCGCGCAGGTGCTGCTGGTCGAGGACAATGTGCTGAACCAGGAAGTGGCGCGGGAATTTCTGTCGCAGGCCGGGCTGCTGGTCACGGTCGCCGGCAACGGCCAGCAAGCGCTGGATCTGGTGCGCCAGACAAGCTTCGATGCGGTGCTGATGGATGTGCACATGCCGGTGATGGATGGACTGGAAGCCACGCGCCTGATCCGCCATCTGCCGAACGGCAAGACCTTGCCGATCATCGCCATGACGGCGGCGGCAATGCCGCAAGACCGCCT
>JAKFFK010000285.1:0-2047 GCA_036675285.1 Paucimonas sp.
CAGCACCGGACGATGCATTGCTGGCCGATCTGGCTGCAGCCGATTCAATCGCTTGCCAGCAAACCGACCATCCACTCGATATCGCATGGGAAAAGCTGATCTTGACGGCCAGCATTCTGGATCAGTATGCGATTCAGGATGAGTTCAATGCCTTATTCATCAGCGTTGGCACACCACAAGTCAATCCATATGCGTCTTTATATCTTGCCGGCTTTCTGAATGAAAAGCCATTGGCCGCATTGCGCAGCGAACTGGCACGGTTGGGGTTGGCGCGCGTTCCCGGCACTAGTGAGATGGAAGATCATTTGGGCGCGCTGTGCGAAACCATGCGGCTGTTGATTAATGGCGGATCGGGTGGAAAGCGCCATTCACTCGAATCTCAGAAACTATTCTTCGAAAAACATATCGCACCATGGGCGAATCGCTGTCTGGATGATATCCGGTCAGTGAGTGGCGTTAATTTTTATCGGCAGGTTGCTGATTTTGCGCAGGCATTTTTTTCAGTCGAAGCGCAAGCGTTTGAGATAGAAGACACGAATACTGTCAGCTAGGCAATGCAGTGCAGCATGGGGAATTGATCGTATGGAAAAGAATGCAGCCAATCCAGTAGACCTCGCGCGGCGCAAGTTCCTGATTGCGGCAAAAGGTGCCGGCGCGCTCGGGGCGGTTGCTGTCTTGATCGGCAAAGGTGCGGCGGCGGAAGCCGCTTCGCTGCTGCCTGGGCCGCGCGATGATCCGCCGGGCGGCGGGTATCACGAGACTGAGCATATCCGCAAATACTATCGTAGCGCGCGTTACTGGTAATCCCATCGAACAGGAGCCGGTTCATGTCCCTTGTGAAAGTTTCCCGAGACGGTATTCGCGGCGCGCGCGGCACGCCACTGCAGGAAGGCATGGCTTGCGCAACTGTCGCCACCATGAACCGGCGCGGGTTTCTGATGCGCGCCGGCGTCACCGCCGGCGCCGGCATGCTGGCGCGCCATCTCCCATTGAACGTGATTCAGCCGGCCCAGGCCGCTGATCCAACAGCCGCCGCCAGTGGGGCGGTGGAAGTCAAGCATACCGTCTGTACCCATTGTTCGGTCGGCTGCTCGGTTGAGGCTGTCGTCCAGAACGGGGTGTGGGTGCGCCAAGACGCCGCCTTCGATTCACCGTTGAACATGGGCGCGCACTGCGCTAAAGGCGCATCGGTGCGTGAGCATGGTCATGGTGAACATCGCTTGCGCTATCCGATGAAACTGGTGGGTGGCACATATCAGCGCATTTCCTGGGACCAGGCGATCAACGAGATTGGCGACCGGCTGCTACAGCTGCGCCAGCAAGTCGGGCCGGATGCCATCATCATGATTGGCGGCAGCAAACACAGCAATGAACAATCCTATCTGATGCGCAAGTTCATCTCGATGTGGGGATCGAACAATTGTGACCACCAGGCACGCATCTGTCATTCGACCACAGTGGCCGGCGTCGCGCAGACCTTTGGCTATGGCGCGATGACCAATTCTTTCAACGACCTGCATTTCAGCAAGGCAGTGCTGTTCATCGGATCCAACCCGGCCGAGGCGCATCCGATTTCGATGCTGCACTTCCTGCATGCCAAGGAACTGGGCGCGAAAATGATCGTGATCGATCCGCGCTTCACCCGCACCGCGCGCTTTGCGCACCATTACGTGCGTGTCCGTCCCGGCACCGATATCGCGCTGGTGTGGGGCATTGTCTGGCATATTTTCCATAATGGCTGGGAAGACCAGAAATTCATCGACGCGCGTACCCATGGCATGGAAGAAGTGCGCAAGGAAGTCGCCAAGTGGACGCCGGACAAGGTTACCGACGTCACCGGCGTATCGGAAGCGCATGTGCGCCTGGCTGCCGAAATGCTGGCCACCAACCGGCCTTCGTCAGTGGTCTGGTGCATGGGCATTACCCAGCACCATGTCGGCACCGCCAACGTGCGGGCATTGTCGATCCTGCAGCTGGTATTGGGCAATATCGGCGTTCCCGGCGGCGGCGCGAATATCTATCGCGGCCACGACAACGTGCAGGGCGC
>JAKFFK010000021.1:0-2044 GCA_036675285.1 Paucimonas sp.
ACAAACCCGGCCGGATCGGTCAGTGCGCCGCCTTCGGCCAGCATGGCCTGGTCAAACAGGATATTCGACCAGTCATCGAATTTTGCATCCTCGTATTTCAGCCGTTGCACCAGCGGGTGGTCCGGGTTGATTTCCAAAATCGGCTTGGATTCCGGCGCATTCTGGCCAGCTGCTTTCAGCATGCGCACCAGGTTGCCCGACAGTTCATTTTCATCGGCCACCAGACAAGCCGGCGAATCGGTCAGGCGGAAGGTCACGCGCACTTCCTTGGCTTTGTCGGCCAGCGCGGTTTTCATTTTTTCGACCAGTTCCTTGTACTGGACTTCGGTTTCTTCGTGCTGCTTTTTTTCGGTTTCGTCTTCCAGCTTGCCCAGGTCCAAGTCGCCCTTGGCCACTGAAACCAGTTCCTTGCCCTCGAAGTCTTGCAGGAACGACAGCATCCATTCATCGACGCGGTCAGTCAGCAGCAGCACTTCGACACCTTTCTTGCGGAAGATTTCCAGGTGCGGACTGTTCTTGGCCGCAGCGTAGGATTCGCCGGTGGCGTAATAAATCTTGTCCTGGCCTTCCTTCAGGCGCTTGACGTAATCGTCGAAGGACACGGTTTGCGCATCGCTGTCATTGGCGGTCGAGGCAAAGCGCAACAGCTTGGCAATACGTTCCTTGTTGGTCGCATCTTCGCCGATGCCTTCTTTGAGCACCTGGCCGAATTCGGTCCAGAAGGTGGCGTACTTGTCGCGCTGCTCCTGCTCGTCGGCGGTGGCCAGTTCTTCCAGCATTGACAGGATGCGCTTGGTCGAGCCTTCGCGGATCACTTTCACATCGCGCGACTCTTGCAGAATTTCACGCGACACGTTCAGCGGCAGGTCGCTGGAATCGATCACGCCTTTCACAAAGCGCAGGTACACCGGCATCAGCTGCTCGGCATCGTCCATGATGAACACGCGCTTGACGTACAGCTTGATGCCGCCGCGCTTGTTGCGGTCCCACAGGTCGAATGGCGCGTGCGCCGGGATGTACAGCAGCTGCGTATATTCGCTGCGGCCTTCGACCCGGTTGTGGGTCAGCGCCAGCGGCGGCTGGAAGTCATGCGAGACGTGCTTGTAGAATTCGTCGTACTGTTCCTTGGTGATGTCGGACTTGTTGCGAGCCCACAGCGCGCTGGCCTGGTTGATGGTTTCCAGTTCATCCTTCAGGACGGTTTCCTTCTTTTCCTCGTCCCATTCTTCCTTTTGCATCTGGATCGGCAGCGAGATATGGTCGGAATATTTGCGGATGATCGACTTGAGCTTCCAGGCCGACAGGTACTCGTCTTCGCCTTCGCGCAAATGCAGCGTGATGGAAGTGCCGCGCGTAGTCTTGTCGATCGCCTCGACGCTGAAATCGCCTTCGCCCTTTGATTCCCAGCGCACACCTTCGGCAGCCGATAGCCCGGCGCGGCGCGAATCGACAGTAATCTTGTCGGCGACGATAAAGGCAGAGTAAAAGCCGACGCCGAACTGACCAATCAGCGCCGCATCCTTTTGCTGGTCGCCGGACAGACGGGAAAAGAATTCTTTTGTGCCGGATTTGGCGATCGTGCCCAGGTGCTCGATCGCCTCGTCACGGCTCATGCCGATGCCGTTATCGGCAATCGTGATGGTGCGCGCAGTCTTGTCGAAAGTGACCTTGATCTTCAGTTCAGGGTCGTCTTCATACAGGCCGGTATTGTTGATCGCCTCGAAGCGCAGCTTGTCGGCGGCGTCGGACGCGTTGGAAATCAGTTCGCGCAGGAAAATTTCCTTGTTCGAGTACAAGGAGTGAATCATCAGATGCAGCAATTGTTTGACTTCGGTTTGAAAACCAAGGGTTTGCTTTTCGGCTACGGCCATTTTGTCCTCGAATATCGGTTGAAAGTATGGTTGAAACGAGATTGATCATGAATAACAGCGTAAATAACAGTGAAAATCCATGAATTTTTCTAGAAATGGGGATGAAAATGGCAATTTCAAGATTTTCCCATTGCCGTTTCCAGAAAGCGCCAGATGCCGGGTTCGCCCATGGT
>JAKFFK010000134.1:0-2036 GCA_036675285.1 Paucimonas sp.
TGCCATCCCTGCGCGCCAGGGCAGGGACGGTTTGCGCCAAGAGTTTTGGTTTTACCCGTAGCACCTCGTTATCCCGTTCAACACCAAGGAGGCAATAAATGAAGAAAATAAAAACAGTGACCAGCCTGATGGCATTTGCCATGCTGGGCGCCGTGGCCAGCCAGGCCAGCGCCGCGCCGGCATTCCAGATGCCGTTCTCATGCGGCCAGGTATGGGAGGGCCAGACCCGCACCAATCACAGCCCAGCCAATTCAGTCGATCTGAACCGTTACGATGACTTTGGCGATGCCGTGGTTGCCGCGGCGTCCGGCAGGGTCTCCACCGTTCAGGATCTGGGCGGCACCAGCTATGGCAAATATGTGGCGGTCGATCACGGCAGCGGCTGGAAAAGCTACTATGCGCATCTGAATTCATTCAGCGTATCAGTCGGGCAAAATGTTTCGCAGGGGCAGAAAATCGGCACGCTCGGCAATACCGGTGGTTCGACCGGACCGCATCTGCATTATGAGCAGCGCTACAATGGCGTCGCGCAAAAAATCGTCTGGAACGGCGCGCAGATTTACTACTGGGGCACCAGGAGCTATACCAGCAAAAACGGCTGCGGCGCCACTAGCGGCGCAACTGGCACTGTCAGTACTGCGGGTGCGCCACTGAATGTGCGTTCCGGCCCCGGCACCACCTATAGCATCGTCGGCACGCTGGCCAATGGCACCAAGGTGACGATCAGTTGTCAGACCACCGGCACTACCGTCACCGGCACCTATGGCACCAGCAATATCTGGAACAAGATCGGCACTGGCCGTTACGTGCCGGATGCATATATCTATACCGGTTCCGATGGTCGGGTCGCGCCCAATTGCTAAGGTCTTGAAGCGATGTGACAGAAAATAGCTTGCCGGAAGGGGAACAGGAATCGATTGCCCATGCCGGCGGAGCCGCCAAACAACAGGGTGTGTTTGGCGGCTTTTTTTTGGGCAAGCGATTCATCCATCATGATTTATGCACTGCTACTGGATGCAGGCGGCAATCCTTGTCGGGTAAGCGGCAGATAATGTTTTCCTGGGTGGCGGTTGACGCGATGCGCTGATGACGCGATGAACGCGGGCCGGGTCAGGTCGATGCGCTCAGCGGCACGCCGCAACAGCAACACGTCAGCACCGCTGCTGATGTCTTCTCCGTCGAACGACGCTTCGATCGTGCGGCGTCCGGCCTTACCTGAACCGATGGTGTTAACGGTACAATTTGACCTTGGCAATTCCAGTTGTTGTTTGGCTTGAACGCCAATGACAACGCGCTTCGGCATGGAACCGCTGGCATGGCTCATGAAATATCCTGCCACCCTGCTCTTGAACGAGAGGGGGCTGCAAACGCATTGCCGACGGCTGTGTAACAAAAAATATCTGGCTTAACGAGGAATACCCGATGTCCCACACCCCCCAAATCAAAATCCCGGCCACCTACATGCGTGGCGGCACCAGCAAAGGCGTGTTCTTCCGCTTGCAGGATTTGCCGCAAGCCGCCCAATTGCCGGGCGCTGCGCGCGACGCGCTGCTGTTGCGCGTCATCGGTAGCCCCGACCCTTACGGCAAGCAGATCGACGGCATGGGCGGTGCGACCTCCAGCACCAGCAAGACCGTCATCGTGTCCAAAAGCAGCAAGGCGGATCACGACGTCGATTACCTGTTTGGCCAGGTGTCGATCGATAAAGCCTTTGTCGACTGGAGCGGCAACTGCGGCAACCTGTCGGCCGCGGTCGGCTCGTTCGCGATTGCCGGCGGACTGGTCGACGCCAGTCGTATCCCGCAAAACGACGTGGCAATCGTGCGCATCTGGCAAGCCAACATCGGCAAGACCATCATCGCGCATGTGCCGATCACACATGGCGAAGTGCAGGAAACCGGCGACTTCGAGCTCGATGGCGTGACTTTTCCGGCGGCCGAAGTGCAAGTCGAATTCATGGATCCGGCCGCCGAGGAAGAGGGCGCAGGGGGTTCGATGTTCCCGACCGGGAATCTGGTCGATGACCTGGAAGTGCC
>JAKFFK010000024.1:0-12607 GCA_036675285.1 Paucimonas sp.
ATGACAGCCAATCTCAAAGTCTTGATCGGTAAACTCGATTCCACCTGCAGAAAAGCGGCAGAGCAGGCAATTAACTACTGCGTAGCGCAGGGCCATTACGAGGTAGACCTCGAACATTTATTTTTGGCTTTGCTAGATAACCCGCAAAGCGATTTGGCGCTGTTGGCCAAGCGATTCGACGTCAGCACGGCGGCGTTGGAAAAGGATTTACTAACTGAAATCGGGGGATTTAAAAACGGCAATACCCGCACGCCGGTATTTTCAGTACATTTGCCGAAATTGTTCGAGCATGCCTGGTTACTTGCTTCGCTGGATAGTCAGACTTCCCGTATCCGCAGCGGTCATTTGCTGTTGGCCTTGTTGACCGAATCCGAACTGGCACAGCTTGCCTATCGGGGTTCGAAGCAGTTTGCTCGGTTTTCGGTGGACGAGCTGAAACACAAGCTGGGTGAAATCAGTGCGGATTTCCCTGAAGCGCGGGAATCGGTGAGTGTCGGAGAGTTGCACGCGGTCTCGTCAGGACAGTCAGATCCTGATGCGTCGGATGGCGATAATACGCAGTCACCGGCGCGCGGCAAGACACCGGCACTTGACCAGTTTACGACCAATCTGACGACCCGGGCCCGCGAAGGAAAAATCGACCCGGTGATCGGCCGTGATGCGGAAATCCGGCAAGTGATTGATATCCTGATGCGTCGGCGCCAGAATAATCCAATCTTGACCGGCGAAGCCGGGGTTGGCAAGACTGCAGTGGTGGAAGGCCTGGCGCAGCGGATTGCCGCTGAAGATGTGCCGGCGCCGCTCATCGGTGTCGAGCTGCATGTTCTGGATCTCGGCCTGTTGCAGGCCGGCGCAAGTGTCAAGGGCGAATTCGAGAATCGCCTGCGCAATGTTATCGAGGAAGTCAAACGCAGCGTTCATCCTATCATCCTGTTTATCGATGAAGCGCATGCGATGATTGGCGCCGGTGGCCAGGCCGGCCAGAACGATGCTGCCAATTTGCTGAAGCCGGCACTGGCGCGCGGCGAGCTGCGCACGATTGCTGCAACCACCTGGGGCGAGTACAAGAAGTATTTCGAAAAGGATGCCGCTCTGGCCAGGCGCTTCCAGGTGGTCAAGGTGGAAGAGCCGTCTGAAAACGTGGCTTGTGCCATGCTGCGCGGTATGGCAAGTCATATGGAACGCCATTTCAAGGTGCGTGTGCTGGAAGAGGCGATTGTCGAGGCGGTCCGTCTGTCATCGCGGTATATCAGCGGGCGCCAGCTGCCCGACAAGGCGATCGGTATTCTGGATACTGCCTGTGCCAGAGTGGCATTGGGTCAGTCGGCCACGCCGGCAGCCATCGAGGATGCACGCCGTGCGAATGATGCTTTGACCGAAGAAATCGAAGCATTGAAAAAAGAGCTGGCTACCGGCGGCAAGCATGCAGACCGGCTGGGCGAATTGACTGCGGCACGCGATACGGTACGTAGCGGTTTGGCGCTCGATGAAGCCCGATGGGAATTAGAAAAGAACCTGGTGGTAAAAATCCAGATGCTGCGCACTGAGCTGGAAGAGATGGAACGCATGGTACCGGTTGCGGTGGCTACCGGCACGGATGGTCCGCTGCCCAAGGTACGGCGGGAAGCGGGTAGTCCGGCAAAGCTGCAGGAATTGATCAAGCTGCAAAAGGAATTGACATTGCTGCAGGGCGAGTCGCCGCTGGTGCCGGTCTGCGTCGACGGGCAAACCGTGGGGGAAATTGTCTCGGCATGGACTGGAATCCCGCTTGGCAAGATGGTCAAGGATGAGATCAAGACCGTATTGAACCTGCAATCCCTGCTCGAAGAGCGGGTGATCGGCCAGTCCCATGCATTGGCCCAGATCGCGCAACGGGTGCGCACCGCGCGTGCCGGCATCGAAGACCCTAACAAGCCAAAAGGGGTATTCCTGTTTGTCGGACCCTCAGGCGTGGGCAAGACCGAGACTGCACTGGCATTGGCAGATGTACTGTATGGTGGTGAGCGCAACCTGATCACGATTAACATGTCCGAATATCAAGAAGCGCATTCCGTGTCAGGATTGAAGGGCTCGCCTCCTGGTTATGTTGGGTATGGTGAAGGCGGTATCTTGACCGAAGCGGTGCGCAGGAAACCGCACAGCGTGGTGTTGCTGGATGAAGTCGAAAAAGCGCATCCGGATGTCCTTGAACTCTTTTTCCAGGTGTTCGACAAAGGCGTGCTGGATGATGCAGAGGGCAGGGAAATCGATTTCAAGAATACGATTATTATCCTGACATCCAATGTAGCGACCCAAACCATCATGCAGTCTTGCCTGAACAAGGCGCTCGATGAATTACCGGAGCCGGATGATCTGGCCGAAGCAATTCGTCCGCAGCTTTTCAAGGTGTTCAAGCCGGCATTTCTCGGCAGGATGAAGGTGATTCCGTATTATCCATTGCCTGACGATATTCTGGCCCAAATCATTCGTCTCAAGATAGGCAGGATTCAGCGCCGCGTCGAAGAAAATCACAAGGCCGCGTTCATCTATACCGACGATGTGATTGAAGCCGTGCTCGATCGCTGCACCGAAGTGGACTCAGGCGCACGCAATGTCGATCATATTCTGAGCGGCACGATGCTGCCTGAAATAGCCGAGACGGTGTTGAGCCGGATGGCCGAAGGCAAGCCGATCAAGAAAGTCAAAGTGGGCGTAACCAAGGACCGCAAGTTCAGTTACCGTATTAGCTGATTGCAGAAAATTGACAGAAACGAATTGATGGATGCGTAATGGACATGACATTTGAAGGAATTCTGGAGCCGATTCCCGGCGCTTTTCAGTGCGGTGAAGATTTGGCCTACTCGCCGGAATTCGACCGTATCAAGGAAGCGCGACGCGAGGATGACGCAACCGCCGAATATGGCGACTGGCAATCCGATTTGAAACAGGCGGACTGGCCTGCCGTGGTTGAAGATTGCTCACAGCTTTTAATCAAGCGCAGCAAGGATTTGCGGCTTTCGGCATGGTTGACCGAAGGCTTGGTGAAAACTGCCGGATTGGCCGGACTGGCACAGGGCATGGACCTCGCCGCCCGACTGATCGAGCGCTTTGGTGGCCAGATCCACCCACAGCCTGATGCAGGCGACCAGGAGCAACGCATCGGCAACATTTCCTGGCTGGTCATGCGTATGGCACAACTGGTTCGGCAAATTCCGATTACCCAGTCAAAGACCGGTCAATTCAATTTGAATGACTATGAATCGGCGCGCATATTGCAATCGCAAGTGCAGCGCGATCCGGAATCGGTGTCTCAAGATAAGGTAACATTTGAGAAGCTTGCAGCTGCCGCAGCAAAAACCGACAAGCTGCTGTATGGCCAGTGGCTGGCAGATGCCGCGCATTGCCACAAATCTTTGGGTGAACTGGTGCGGGTTGCCGATGCACTCTTTGGCCGGGATGGTCCGTCATTTGCGCCATTGGCGGAGAGCCTGGATGCGATTCAAGACCGTTTGCAAAGAATTGCCAAAGAAGTCGGTGTCCTCATGCAGGAAACGACAAACCTCGAAGCAAGCGAGCAGTCTGACGAATTGGATGTGCCAGATGGCGCATTGGTGGCGGTAGCAAAAGGCCCGATCAAAAGCCGTGCCCAGGCGCTGGAACAATTGCGCCAGGTAGCAGAATTCTTTCGACGCACAGAACCGCACAGCCCGGTCGCCTATCTGGCCGATAAGGCGGCACATTGGGGCAATATGCCTTTGCATCTATGGTTGCGCAGCGTATTGAAGGATCAGGGAAGCCTGGCGCATCTGGAGGAAATGCTTGGCATGGGCGAGCAGGAAAACTTGAATTAATCCCGTTCGGGAATTATCGCAGCCGGAAAGTCACCGGCTGCAGGTTACCTGGCTCAGTCATGCTGCAACAGGATTGCAGTGCGCCTGAAAAGACGCGATTGAGCACGCTCAAATTGAGCATGCTTATTGACTGACCCGGAATTCGATGCGGCGGTTTCTTTTGCGTCCTTCTTCACTCGCATTCGACATGACCGGCTGGTCCGAACCCATGCCGTTGGTGGCAATGATCTGTGGCGCCATGCCTTTTGCCACCAGATAGACCTTCACCGATTCCGCGCGTGACAGTGACAGTGCAATATTACGGGCACGCGATCCCTTGTCGTCGGTATGGCCAATAAGATCGATTTTGGTGGCATTGACTTTCTTCAGCGCTTCCGTCATTTCATCCAGAATTCTTTTGCCTGATTCGGTGAGTAGGGCACTGCCGTTTTCAAACTCGATGACCCGATTCGCCAGCGTCTGGTCGAGCACAGCCTGACTGGATGCCGTTACGCGCAATCCATTCTTGATTGTGTAGGTTGGATTGAGTACGCCGGCAAATTCATTGGCAATCGTTTGCTTGAGTGCCTCACTGCCTACTTCGCCGCGCATGGCGATGCTGGTTCCATCGATCGTCAGCTGCCCCTTGTGGATGGCTTTGAGGTTGTGATTAATCAGCTTTGGGATGTGGCTCGACCAGTTGGGAGGCGCAATCACGCTGCCGACGCTGATCTGGTCGACAATTTGACCGGTGCCGTACACTTCCTGAAGCTTTTTCAATAGATTGGCCTTGGTTGCCTCATCCGGGACCGTGCCAGAAATCACAACCCGTCCCACGGGAACGGTTACGGGCAATTGGCTGGTGATGGCGGGAGTGGTGGCCGTGCCCGGTACAGTTTGTGCAACCGAATGTAAAACCGTAAAACTCGTAGCGAGCAAAAAAGTACAACGCATTAGGGTATTTTTTTTCATGCTGGTTCAATTCTCAATGCAAAGAGTGCTGATGGAGTCTGACTAAGGTTTTGTCACTGCCCGCTAAAGCCCTGGCGGAATGTTTGCACCAGCTGGCTCAGCAGTAAGTCGCCATGATCCAGATAGCTTGAAAGCTTGATCGTAGTCAGATCCTGCATCGCATATTCCTCAACCCATGACGACTGGCTAATGTCGATCAAGTATTCCTGTGCTGCTTGCTCATCAAAGATTGCCCGGAACATATTGGGCGGTACGCCATTGAAAGTCATGAACAGCTTTGGATTGCCGAAGTGTGTGCAGGAAAAAATACTGAGTTCGAACTCGGCGCGTGACAGAAAAGTGCTGATTAAATCGAGCCAGAAAGATTTCACCAGGGCCATGCGGAATGGATCGCGGGGCAGTGGCAGGGAAAGTCCTTTTTGCGGCGGAATGCTGTAATTGCTCAAAACCGGCTGTAACAGATAGCCGACTGCCAGAATCATCTGCCGCATGCTGGTTTCCGTGCCATGCAAGGACAGCGTATCAGCCAGTCCATCCAAGGTTGTACTTCCAAGGAACTGTGCATAATGCTGATTGAACTTCTGAATGTCGATTTCCGTATCCAGCGGCACATCGTTCAAGGTTGCCAAAACGTCGGTTGCGTCATGTGACTTGCTTGCATGCTGTATCAAGGCACGCTGATGATTGCTGTGCCGTTCCAGAATGACGGAACTCAAAGGCAGGAATGCGAGAGCGTCTTCCAGTTCGAACAGCGTGGCCGCAATAAAGGGGAAGCGCCGTGAAGAGGCATCTCCGCTGGGTATCATGTAACCGCAAATTGCATGTTTCTTGCGTGTGCCGATGAATAGAAAATCAATGCCGCCGGCGCCGTCATAATAGGCTTTCCATCCAGGTTCAGCCAACAGCATTTCCATGCCTTGCGCTACCCAGTTGTCGATCAGCGCAATCAACTTGATGCCAATCGCGCTTTTAACAAAATCGCCCCGCGATGGAATTTTTCCAAAGTATATGGAACATGGATTCCTTAGCTGCATGATGTTTTGAGAATTCATGACTGGACCTGCTGATTTTGCTGGGCGGTTTGGCTCGGAATTTCACGGCCGACGACCGTGGCCGGCAATTTCAGACCGCGCAAACCGGTATCGGCAGCACCATTGGCCGACGCATCGCTGCCCGGCCTGGAATCGCTGATCAATCTGAACCTGACTGCAACCTGGTGTTCGCCGTTGGTCCAGCTCATCATGAAGGCGCCATTGTCGAGCTTCTTGCGTTGCGCGGAATTGATCAGTTTTTCCAGACCAAACTGGCCAGGGTAATTGGCGATTTCCACGTTCCGGCCGTCAGCTGTAACAGCGGTGATCTTTGCACCGGGCTGGCCTTGTACATACGGCCATGTGAAGCTGTTCCAATCCTGCTGGCCGTTCCGGTAACGCATGATCTGGCCATCGATTTCGACGGTATATTCAGTCATTCCCGGCGTCGGAATGGGTTGCAGCTGGAAGTTGGTTTGTGCCGGCCCGCCGTTTCCAGAATTGCCGGCATTGCTGCCTGCGCCGCCTTGCTGTGCAACGAAGCGGGACAAGTTGCCAGAGAAAAGCGGATTCAGGTGCACGCCCATGTCAGCCCAGGTACGGGCCGCCAGCGAGTCGCCGCGACGTATGACAAGCGGTCCCATCGCCGATTGCACATACTTTGAAATAGTGCCGTCGGGTCCGAAAACCTGGGCTATTTCACCCGGTGTTGCCTCAACCCGCGAATCGGCAGCAAACGGATACTTGGTAGCCAGGGATTTGCTGAACGGCTCATATACCTGCGCGACCCAGGTGCGATTCAATTCCCGTTCTGCGGGAGCGATGATGACGGCGAATGCCTGCATCAACGGACGCACCAGCAGCGGACGGATGGTTGCGCGCTCGGCCGGCGGCATGCCGGTCAACATGTTTTCATCGATGTATTTCAGGGCCTCGGCCAGTTCCGAATTGTTGCCGTCCATGGTCGATTGCATCAGTTGACGGCTGGCAGGTCCGAAATCGCCCGAGTTGCTGATCTGGTTAAATCGTGTGCGCACTTTCGACAGGTGTTCCAGATAGCCCTTCATCAGCGACAAATCCTTGTTTTCGCCACGCGCCACCACCAGGTTGGCGATCGCAGCAAATTCCTTGCCGACAGTGCCCATTTGCATCCCGCCCTTGGCAGCGTCTTTTCCAAGGTTGACGTTCATCCGGGAAGGCGCCTGCCGCATGACGACTTCCTTGAACCAGCCAACCAGGCCCCGGCCTGCATTTTGCAAACCCTGATTGACCAGTGACGGGTTATCCCAGGAAGTCTCCCGGTACAGGTTCTGCAACAGGCTGTTGATTGGAGAAGATACCGGGTCGCCCAGCACATTCATATGCAGCACCGCCGTTTCGAAGTTGTTGAAATCGGTGATCAGCACGCCTTGCATGAATTTTTTCCATTCATTGGCATAGTCCGCCTTGTACATCCGTACCAGTTCCTTCTGTATTTGTTCCGGACTGCCTTCCAGCGACAGGTCATCCTTGGCGGATGTTTTCAGTACCCAATCGGCACTTTGCAATTCGTTTGTGCTGGCATCCTTGATCGCCTCTTCCACATACTGTTCCCAGGCGTCGCGTGTAAATGCGCCCGAGACGGAATGGCTGCCGGCGACGATATCCTTGTGCTGTTCGCCAACGATGCTAGACACAGTCATGATCGGGAAGCGGGTTGACGCACGCATCTTGATCTCGCTGTAGACCCGTTCTCTGGCAGGCGTACCCTTGACGACGGCACGCAGCGTATCCCGGGTCTGGTCAACCAGGGTCAGCCGGTTTTCTATCAACGGAAAGTCCGGTTCGTTTGCTTGGGCAAGATAGAACCCGATCAGTTTTTCCGCACTGCGAATAATCTGTTCTCGCGGAGCATCACCGCGATTATTTTCCAGCCAGTTGCGCCAAAAACGTGTGAGCTGGTCATTCAAATGACCGGTGTCGATCCGATCCCGGTTGGCCAGCATCAGGTAGGTTTTCAAGGCGCCATAGGCATCTTCTGCATTGGTCGGTACCGCATCCTTGTAAAGCGATGTGGCGGCCTTGTCCTGTGCCGTTGCGCTGGTCATGATGGTGGCGCCACTTTGCGATGCGCGCACTGGCGTTTCCAATCTGCCTGCGTTGGCGGAGACTTCAGTCAGAAAGGATTCCAGGTTGGCTGCCACGGGTTGCAACATCACCTGCTGCAAGCCCTTGAAATATTCAGCGCGCAGCGTGTGTTCGACCCGTTCACCTTGGTACAGACCAAAGGCCAGCGACAGTGGCCGGTCGTTGCGGTATTGCTGCAACTGCTGCAGGCGGTCTTGAATGATTCCGAGCGCTTCCAGGCGAGATGCCAGGTCATGCCGGTTTTCCTGCGTCCGGACGGCCTTGTCCAGATCGGCCTGGATATTTGCAACATACTGACGGTTGCTGACGAAGGACCAGCTCCAGCCGCCTAGTGCCAGCCCAAGTACCAGTACTGCGCCGTAAAAAGCCGCATATCGCATCCGGATTTTGTTGCGACTGGCATATTGACGCACCAGGTTTTGATCAGCAAATATGACGGACGAAAACAGGTTTTTCAGGAAAAACCCGGTGTTTGAACTAATACTGGCGGACAGACGGCGGCCGGCTGACAAGCCATATTGCTGCACGATGCGTTCACCCGTGGCATGGGTTGCAACGCCTTCCTGGATCGCGCTGGTAAAGTAAAAGCCGCGAAATATCGGCTTGAACTGGAATGGATTGTCCTCAAACAGTGTGGCGATGAAGGTCCGCAGGTGCTGCTTGACCCCGACGAATTCCAGCGGAAAAGTGAGCACCCCAGGGCTCATCGACTCGCCGCGATTGAGCGACATGCGGGTTGTTCCCAGTTCCTTGAGGCCATCGGCGAGAGTGTCGAAATGCTGGTCAAACTGGGTGATGGCGTTGGCTTTTCCATCCGCATCGTAGGGCAGGGTGGCGCCCCAGACCCGGCTGCGCTCATCGGCATCGGAATCCTCAAAGAAATCGACGAATCCGGCCACCAGGTCGACCTTGGTAAACATCACGTAGACTGGCGCGAACAACTCCAGGCGTTCAGTCAGCTCCTGCACCCGCTGCCGCAACTGTTTTGCCAGAGCGATCGTGAAATCAGGGCGGTTCCCGGTTAACTCGGCAATGCTGGCAACAATCACGATGCCATTGATTGGCGCTTTGGGACGATATTTCCTTAACAAACTGAGAAAACCGAACCACTCGGTGCGGTCTTCTTCATGCACAGCATAGCGACCTGCGGTATCCAGCAAGATCCCCTCGGTCGTAAAGAACCAGTCACAATTGCGGGTGCCGCCAATGCCTTGAACGGCTTGGCCACCCTTGTCGGAAAAAGGAAAATTCAAGCCGGAATTTAATACTGCCGTACTTTTTCCGGCAGCCGGATTGCCGATTACGATATACCATGGCATTTCATACAGGGCGGCGCTGCCGGTTGTCTGGCCGAGCTTTGAACCTTTGATGGTCTGCACCGCATCCAGCAGCCGCTTGCGCAGGATATCGACTTCCTGTTTCTTGTCGGTCGGCGCGGCTTTCACTGCTTCGTCGGTCTGGCTATTGAACATGCTTGCCATTGCACCGCTGGCATTGCGCATCAATAGCCATTTAACCAGGCGGTAGCTACACCATGCCACCAGCACGACCGTCCAGCCAAGGTAAATCCAGCCCATCGGAACATCAAAAGTGATGCCGATCAAATAGATCGCAATACATATCAACAAAAGCCCGATCAGCGGAGCAAAACGGGCATGCCTGAAGAAGGAAAAGAAGTGATTCATGTAAAGCGATCCATTCTGCAATAGTACAAATTTGGTTTGCCAGAAGCGGAAACTGCGCGCCCGACAAGCTTATGAGGTAATTTCAATTACGTTTTATGATGGCTGCGGGGCATCTTCTATCGGCAACATAACAGCTGCTGCACGCTCAAACAGATGGCTGACGCTAAACACCAAAACCGGATAACCACTATCGCGGGCCTGTATGGTGCCGGCCACCAGACCGCCAAGTACTGATGCAGCGCCGATATGGCCACAGGTTTCATTAATGGCGAGGCGATTGCCTATTGCATCAAGCTGCGGCATATGGTGCATCATTGCGCCAATACATTCGAGGACTCGGCTGGTGCGATGATCTGCATCACAGGCAACGCTGCCTATTTTTTCACCTGCAATCCCCGCGTTGGCCAGAGTTTCGCCAATCACTGCGGATAGCGTTGATGCCGATGGCTTTCCCGGCAAATCGGCAGACGATTCGCGCCTGGCCTTAACGACACGCGATAAATGGCAGGCAGGCATGCCGAATGCCAAGGGCAAGGCTGTTTGGTTAACCAGCAAGACCGCAAAGGCTGCCTCGCCCATCATCAGGCCGTTTGGCGTCTGGCTGCAGAAATTCCTTCCTGACACCTGCCAGTCTTCCGCAACACCCGGGCACAAGGTGGATTCTGATGCCAGAAGCAGCAGCGCCTGTGGCTGCTTGGAAGAACACGAGCGAGTCCGGAACTGGTCGGCCAGCAGGAGCGCCGTGGCATCGTCCTGGGACAGCACGATTTCGACATGCAAGCGCTGTGGATCCGTATCCAGTTGGGCAGTTTTTTCAAGAAGGAAAGACAGCGCCAACTGCTGCTCGATTGCTTGAAAACTGGCTGGCAGCATCAACTTGATCTGTAATGCAAGCCGATTTTCCGGGGCAAGCGAAATCGCTTCAGTGCCGCGCAAGGTGCCGATCGACGCCGTAGAGTGAGCATTGGCATCAGCCTCGGCTTCGAATGCGAGCGGCCAGTCACTGCATATCTGCTCCAGCAATTGTGAGAACAAGGCAAGCGAACGCAGGAATGATTCCCTGCAATCTTCCACATCCTGCAGGACGGAGACGCCTTGCAAGGCGATGATTCTGGCTAGGGCTTCTTTTACTGGTCCGGTATCGAGGCCTTTTACCCGGCTGGTATGCAGCGGAAAGCCATATTCATCGAGCAGACTGGCATCGGGACGAGGGCGATGGTTTTTTTCAAGCAGGGCTTCGACAAACGCCGGCGCATTATCGGCAGCGGCTGTGACACCCCAGACGGCAAGTACCGGCAGCGCCGGTTCGGGCGCCTGATTTGAAGCGTTGCCATCGTCTAGCTGGATAGCGGATGGCTGGTTTTTAGGTAATTGTGCCGCCTTGAGTTTTCTGTGGCGGACCCACTGGAAGCCAAAAATTGCAGTTAAGGTAAAAGCGGGGAGGGCGACCAGATAGAACAATACGTCGGGCAGTGTGATGATCCGCTGAGTGGATTGCCACCAGACGACAACCCCGATCCAGATGCACGCAACCAGGGCAAGCGATATCAGCGTCCACTTGATAAATTGGCGCAGCTTGGAGGGTGAATTGGCAGTCTGGATCATTTAAAAAAATGGGAAATACAATTATTCAGTGGTCGTGGGAAATTGGGATGCAATCAAGCTTGCGCCACATGCGGTGAGGTCGCCGTGCCGTGCCGCCGGACTGCCATCGATGAGTACCGCAGGGTCGCCGGTAACAATGACAGTCGTGCCGCCATGACCTTTTTTGGGGCAGGTGACTTTGTCACCGACGCGTGCGATGCGCTTGCCGACGGAATCGGTTGTGGCGGCGCCGCCGATGACCGTTCCGCCATGACTGGTTACGTCGCCAACTACGATTAAAGGTCTGGTCATGAGTGGGAAAATAAATTAGTAAATTATCAATTGGGCAAATGATAACTTTTATGTGTCAGGGTGACAACTTATTTTAGATTATTGTTTTCGCCGCACATTTGGCTTGCGCAATTCCACATGGCCAAAGTCCATCATTTTCCAGCCGCCACCCCACACTAGGCCGGTTGCTTGTGCCATTTCTCCATACAGCCGATAACCTTCCATCGCCCAGCTATCTTTTTCTGAAATCACCAGTTTGCCGTTGCGAATAAACGCGCAATCCGCCGCCAGACCGTATTGATGAAAGCTTTGATATGCCCCTGCATTGGTCACATGAGGGCCCAGGCCGGCAAGAAATGCCTGTCGTTCCGGACTACGGTAGCCTTCAATCAGTGCCATTTGGTAGCCTCTTTGCGCCATTAGTTGAAATACGGTCAGCAGACGTTGACGGAAATCCGGATCCAGAACCATCCATTCCCGGCTTGCGCCAGCCAGTTCCTGGCGAATTGCTTCGACTTCTCTGGTGACAAATATTTCAGGTGGTAGCGGTGGTGGCGGCACCAACTGCTCCCCTTGCAGCAGAGCAATCACTACCGGGTCCCGGTAATGGGGCCGATCGTCATATCCCTGGAGAATACTGTGTGGTTTGAAAGCGAGAGTCGCAATCACGGGAGCCAATAGGATCATGCCGGCAATAATGATATGAAATCTGTGTTCTGCCAGCACGTCAGCGATTGTGCTGCGGGATTGCTGCAGTTGCCGCCGCATTTGACCAGAAGAGTGTTGCATGCGGGTACCTGCGCCGAACAGGGATGTGATCATCCTGGATTTCATCCTGCCTGCGCGCTGCAGCCAAAATTGACGTCGCTCAGCGCGAACAATGAACCAGCCACCAAGTGCAATTAGCATTGCATAAGCACTCAGCATCAATAAAAAAACAGTAAATTCCGAGGCCATTGATATAGGGCTATGTCAATTTTATTGACAAATACAAATGTATATATTGCAACACATCCTACATTAATGTTATAAATATATCAATTCAATAAACTGCATTTTGCCTTTGGGAAATTTATGAACTCTAAAGTGGTAGAGATTCCGGTGAAAC
>JAKFFK010000290.1:0-12598 GCA_036675285.1 Paucimonas sp.
CGGGCTGACCTCGATCGCCGATGGCAGCACCATCTTGGAACGCAGCTCGGCCAGCGTGCCTTGCGCTGCGACGCGCCCGGAATTGAGGATCACCAGCCGATCCACGCGTTCCTGGATTTCTGCCAGGATGTGCGAGGTGATGACGACGGTCGCGCCATCGGCCTGCACTTCGCGCAGGATCCGGTAGAAATCGTGAATGCCTTCGGCATCAAGGCCATTGGTCGGCTCGTCAAGAAAGATCAGATCCGGACGGCCCAGCAATACCTGGGCAAAACCGAGCCGCTGGCGCATGCCCTTGGAATAGCCGCGCACGCGCCGCCCCGCCGCAGCACCGAGGCCGACCCGCTCGATCAGTGCGGCGCACTCGCTGCGCGGCACCCGCTTCAGGTCGGCAAACAGCCGCAACACTTCCAGGCCGCTCAGGTTGTCATAGGTGACGAAGCTCTCCGGCAGATAACCGATGCGGCGCCGCACCTGGCGAAAGCCGGACTCGCCGATCTGTGTGTCATGCATACGGATCGCGCCGCTGCTGGCGGGCATGAGTCCCAGCATCAGCTTGAACAGCGTGCTTTTACCGGCGCCGTTGTGGCCGATCAAGCCAAACATTTCGCCGCGCGCGACCGACAGGCTGATGCCGTCGAGTGCCTGCACCTGGCCGAAGTGCTTGGTGACATTACTCACCTGGATGGGGACGCTTGTCACTCCATTTTCTCCAATCCTGATTCAATGGGCGCGTGCGCGGATGCCTGTCGACGATGCTGGGCGCACGCAATACCAGAAACTGTCTTGCGACAAAACGCAGCGTCTGTATCGACGGGCTGCTCAGCACCAGCTTGAGCAGCGGATACTGCCAGTTCAACTTGTCGACCACGTCATTGGCTTCATACGCGATATCACCATGGCCATCGCCGTCCTGGTCCCAACCGCTGTAATTGCTCCAGTAATTGCCCGCTTCCTTGCCCCACTGGGTATCGGCGGAGGCGACATATTTAACTTGTTGCTGGTTATCGATGAAATCGTTGCCATCGACCTTGTTGTTGCCGGACCCAGCCGACAGGTGCACACCGATCGCATTGTTGATCACCAAATTATTGCGCACCGTATTGTATTCAGCGTCATAAATGAACAAGCCGCGTCCGTTGCCGGCGACGACATTATTGTCGATGGTGGAGTCCTGGATCGTGCGCAGCATGATGCCGTGATCGGCATTGCCCCAGGCAATGTTGTTGCGCACCGTGAGTTCGCGCACTTCCATCAGCGCCAGGCCGCCACGGTTCATGTACACCTGGTTGTTTTCCCATACGCTCTTGTTGGTGTTCATGTAATGCGTGCCGTAACGCAGATGATGGATTTTGTTGCCACGGAATACCGCATTGCGCGACACATCCACATAAATACCGTCACGCGCGTAGCTGATGTGATTGCCTTCTACTTGTACGCCGCTGACGTTGTAGACCTGGATGCCGTTGCCGCGCGCTGCCGACAGCAGGTCGCGCCGGCCGGTGATGGTATTACGCAGAATGCGCGCATCATCGGCTTGCTCGAGCCAGATGCCGAACAACGAATAGACAATATCGCAATCTTGCACCGTCGGCCGGTGCGAGCCCGGCTCAATATAGATGCCGGAATTCTGCGCGGTCTGGTCAATGCCGCTGTCGCGCACGATCAAGCCTTCGATCGTGACATCGGTTGCGCGCACCCGGATCACGTCGCCTGAAAAACTACCCCGGATGGTCGGGCGGTCAACGCCGCGCAAGGTCAGAGGTTTATCGACCAGCACGTGTTCGGCATAGTCACCATGCGCAATCTGCACCGTATCGCCTGCTCTGGCGGCGCGGATTGCCGCATTGATCGATTCTCCCGGAGCGACTGCCAGCACGGTGGCCGTTGCCGTATTGAATGCCCCGAGCACGCCGGCCAACATCATACCGAGGACCAGTTGCAGCATGATCCTCAGCAGGTCGGTTCGCTCACCACGGGTTTCCATCATTTGGCCTTGTCTGCCATTTGCGCGGTTTTTTCCGACAGGTTACGGCGCACGTTTTCCAGCGGGATGAAGTAGCCGCGGGCATCGATGGCGGTCAACGGCAAGTCCTGCCTTTCGCGGCTCTTGCGTTCCTTCACCAGCGGTGGGCAAGCATGGTCATCGTAATACATCACCATGCAGTCGAGGCATAACAGGCATTCGGTATGGTCGATCTTGCCGGCCGCATCGATCGCATGCGAGCCGCAGCCGGCCGCGCATGCATGGCAGGTCTCGCATTCTTTCTTGCGTTTCAATCCAAACAGGCGGAACCGCCCCGGAATTGCCAGGCCGGCGCCGAGCGGGCAAATATATTTGCAGTATGGCCGCTCGCTCAGGATCGAAATCGCCAGGATGACCGCGACGAACAGTGCAAATGGCCACGCACGGTTCCAGGCGCCGACCAGAAAGGTGGTCTTGAATGGCTCGATCTCTGCCAGCGTTTCCGCCACTTCGATCGAATAAAAGGAAGTCAGCACCAGCACCGCAAACACGCCGTACTTGATCCATTTCAGCTTGTCATGCAGCTTTTTCGGCAACAGACGCTGAAAGCGTTCCAGGCCGAGCAGCTGGCCGAGCTTGAAAGCCAGATGCTGCAGCGAGCCGAACGGACACAGCCAGCCGCAAAACAGTCCCCTGCCCCAGATCAGCACGGTACCGATGATGAACCACCAGAAAATGAAAATGAACGGGTCCGACAGGAAAAGCTCCCACTTCCACTGATGAATCAGCGAATGGAACCAGGTCATGATCTGGGTGATGCTGGGTTGCGCTTTCAGGTAAAAGCCGATGAAGCCGACACTGGCAATCCACAGCAGCGTGCGCGGAATCGAAATCCACGGTTTGCTCTTGCGGTTGGATGCACGCACCAGCCGATCGCGCTGCGAATACAGCACGGCGGTACCGGCCAGGATCAGCACAAACAGACCGATTTCTATCCACCGCGCAGACCAGATCGCTTTCCAGGCCGGCTGCGCACGCTCCACATGCGGGCGGCCACCCTCCAGGTAGCGTGCCGGCAGCCAGTACTCCTGGTCGAAGCGAGCAAAGGTTTTGCTGCCTTTTTGCGCATCGGCTTTATTGGCGAGGAAGTGCAGCTCCCATGGCCAGGCCGGGTTGAAGCTGGCCGAGCGCACGATGAAGATGCCGGATTCCTTGAAGCCCGGCGCATCGGCCGGCTGCAAGCTATACAGGTTTTGATAATCGGTGTCGCGGAAGGTGAACGATACCGGGTCCTGGCGCACCTGGATCCGGTCGTAAATGCCGCCCCGCACAAAGCCGGATCCCTTGAACGAGGACTGGCCGTTGGCGATGAGGAAAATCGCATGCTCGTCGGCTTTCAATTCCTGCATCAGACGCGTGTAATTGCGTTCACCCAGCACGCTCTTGCCTATTGCCGGAACGTTGAGGTAACCGAATTGCAGATCGATGTAAGACTGCCCATCATCGATTGCGCCGACTTCCTCGCTGCTCACGCGCAAGCGCACCACGCTGCCCTCCTTTTCCAGCGCAGCCCAGTCGAGCTGCTCATCGAGCGCAGTAAAGCGTGCGGGCGGCTTTGGGATGGCCTTGATGATGCCGGTCTGGCGGGCGATTTCATAGGCACTGCGGGAAATCGCCTGATTTTCGGCGATCGCGGTCACGGTCGCGCCACTGATGCCATCCAGCCCGATGGCACCGTTGCGCCCTTGGCCGATTTCAATTTTTGCGTCGGCTGACTTGCCGAAATACTGGCGGATGAAAGTCACCAGCACCGATTCGGGAATTCCGGCCAGCAGGATCGGCTCCGAATGTTTCAAGATACGTACGCCGGTGATGATGCCGCGCACATCCATGCCGATCAACGTCACGATCGGCTTGCCGGAATAGGCAGGAATATCGACGATGTCGGTACTCAGGAAAACATAACCGACCAGATCCTTACGGCCATTGGTATTGGCATAGGCTTCGACATAAGTCGGCATGCCCTTGCGCTGGGAAAACTCCTGTGCGCCTGGCATGACATCGCTGCAAGCCACATGCGCGCACAGATCCGGTCCGTGCAGCATTTCATCCGACAGCACGGTGTCATACATCGACGCCTGTGCCGCGCCAGGTGCCAACAGCAGCGCCAACAGCGCCGTGGCCAGCACCATCAGGTACAGCAACCAGTTGCGTTCAAGCGTGCGTTTCATATTTGCTCAAGTACGTGGTGCGCAATGCACTCCACTGGGAAAATCGGATGATGGCCGCACCCCAGGGCAGCAACGCTGCCTGGGTGCAAACCCCTTCCGGGGCGCTGAGCAGAGAAGGCCGACGTCTGAACCTTGCCACGCCTGCATGAGCGGCAATGGCAAGGTTCTGCCGGCATGACATCATTTCGTCTGCCCGCATCGCGCAGGCCGTTGATGCCTGCGCAACACTCAAGCCTCCACCAGAAACCGGCTGCGCATTTCCAGATGCAAGGCGTGGCAGAAATGCGTGCAATACAGCCAGTATGCGCCGGGTTTGTCGGCCTTGAAGGTCACTGACTTGGTTTCCTGCGGATTCACGATGAAATTGATATTGTAGTTAGGGATCGCGCAGCCATGCGTGAGATCCTCTATCTTGTCATAGTTGGTCAGCGTGATCGTGACTTCGTCACCCTTCTTCACCTTGATCACTGGCAGGCTGAAAGTTGGCGCAATCGACATCATCCGCACATGCACCTTATTGCCCTTGCGTACGATACCGGCATTGTCGGCCGTGACCTTGTTCGGAAAGTCGTCCATGCTGTAGATCTGGCGTGTCTTGACCACATCGCGCCGGACAATGATGCCGTCGTGCGGTTCCGGATAGGCGGTATGATCCGATACCAGCACCATCTTTTCGCCACTGATATTGATCAATTGCTCGGTTTCCGAATGCAGTGGCCCGACCGGCAGGAAGCGGTCTTTCGAGAACTTGTTACCCGAATTGAAATACTTGCCGTCCGCTTCCCTGGTTTCTCCCATCGATGAAAAACCATGGCCCGGCTGGTAGTGCACATCCATCCGGTCAACGATGAACTTGGCGTTCTTGTCACCCTTGAAGTGAGCAATCGCCTTTTCGATATTCCACTTGACCACCTGGCTGTCGAGAAATAGCGAAGTATAGGCATTGCCCTTATTGTCGAACGCAGTATGCAATGGACCAAGGCCGATTTCCGGCTCAGCGACCACCGTATCGCGCTCTTTCGCCACTTCGCCGGCAAACCATTTGTGCACCAGCGACAAGTCAATGACGGTTCCGGTTGGGGATAGCTTGCCGGCACAGACGAAGTACTTGCCGTCTGGAGTGGCATTGACGCCATGCGGGTTCTTGCCAACCGGGACATAGCAGGTCAGCGCCGTTGCCGGACTGCCGTTGGCTGCCTTGCGGCCATCGACCACCGGCACCTTGGAGCTGCCAATGGTGGTGAACTTGCCATCCTTGACCATTTGTTCGATGCGGGCGATATGGAAGAAGACGCAGGCATCATGTTCGGACGACATCATGCCAGTCAGATCGGCCGAGTTTTCGACGTTGTACTGATTCGATGCAGCCAGTTTGCCGTCATACGACGTGGCGGTCAGATCCATGTTGCCGTCGACCCGGCACTGCCAGCGCACTTCCATGGTTTCCGCATCGACACAGGAAAACAGCGCGCCCCATTTGCTCGGATCATCGAGGTCGCGGCCATCGTTAGGCAGCGGAATATGAAATTCGGCACCGCAGAAAACGCGGGTGGTGTGATTGATGCTTTGATCAACCGGATCGCGCTTGTCCGGAAAGATGCCGTGAAAGCCCATGACGTTAGGCAGTTGCGTGATCTTGTCGCATTCCATGGTATCCATGCGCACACGAGCGATGCGTGAATGGATCTTGTCGTTGACGAACAGCCAGCGACCGTCATAGGTGCCATCCTGGTAACTGCCGTGCACATGGTGGGTGTCGCCAGTGGTGTATTTCAAGCTGCCGTCAGGATTAGTACCGATAATCGCCTTGGATTCGTTGGTGATGCCCCAGCCGACCATTGGATCGATGTTGAATACTGGAATACGGCGCAAGGTGCGTCCGGAAGGAACACCCAGGATGCGCATTTCGCCCGAATGGCCACCACTGGAAAAGTGATAATACTCATCCAGCTGGCCCGGTGCGACTTCATGTCCACTGGCAGCATGCGCCGATGCGACCGCGCCGGCAAGCGCCGGTTTGACGGAGTCGTCCTTGCAGCCAGCCAGCCCGATCGATGCGCCTGCGCCAGCCAAACCCAGCAATGCGCTGCGACCAAGGAAGCGCCGGCGGCCTTCCAGTTGCGTCGCTTCCTGACTGGCCTGATCTTTTTTATCCTTACTCATCTTTTATCTCTAACTGGCATTGCCGTTAATATCGTGTGCGGGGGTGGTTGTCTGGTTTCACTCGACTGCCGGCGTATTCTCGGATTTGCAGCCAGGAAAATACATGATGTAGATTAAGATTCTTGAAGAGATGATCACTTCTTTTCGAGCAAGCGCATCAAGAAGGGTCCGCTGGCAATGTCAAGGACCGAAAGCAATGCGGGGCGCATGCAGGAATCGGTGGCGGCGCAGTGCGCCGGCGTGCGGAAATACTGATCCGGGAAAAACTTTGTGGCGGCAGCGAACGTAGAACGCGATATCAGAACGATATACAGGACGAAAGCGCGGCGGATCTATTCCTGTGAAGTCTTGGAAAATTCGGGCACGGTTACAGCAACTGGATTGTCATTCACCGAAGCGACCACTTCGGCGATCACCACTTCCACCTGTTGCGGATCAAAATCGGCATGAAAACGCTTTTTCACGCCGAATTCCTGCAACTGGTAATACTGATCCGGCGCGACGCCGTGCCGGGCCAGACAGCTCTTGGCGCAAGCCAGCGCGCAGCCGTCGAGCGCAATGATCTTGCGTCCCGATTGCGCAATCTTCACCAGCGACGGCACATCGCCGCCGACGCCGGCAATGCATGACATTTCTGCCACGCCGCGGCGGTCAAGCTGCAAGGCAATATGATTGGCTGCCTGTGCCGCGCTGGAACAGCCGGAACAGGAATAAACCAGCGGTAATGCAGAGTCTTTCGCGGACATCGTCAATCCTGTTGATTCAGATTTTCGGTTTAGTGCGGAGACGGCCGAATACACGCGCCGGCGCCAGGCGACCCAATGCAAGCACTGGCAATTCGATCGCATCCAGCGTGTTCTTGACCAGCAGGCCAAGCTCGGTATCGCCTTCCATGACCAGCCGCCGGCTGAAAAACAGCGTATCCGGATCTTCCTGACGCCGCGCCAACAGCAGAAAATCCTGCGCGCTGGCGCTGATCATTAAATCCGGCGTGCCTTGATTGCTGCGCGCGGCAAAACTGTCATTGACCCATTGAAAATGGAATGCCAACTGCGCATCCTTGACCTGGATACATAGCCGTTTTCCTTGCAGCGACTGGCGTACATCGGAAGACAGGCTGTTTCTGATCGCCAGATTAAGCGCGCTAGCAAACAGTAACGAGCCGGGATAGGCCGGCAGCAATGCCAAAACCCTGGCTACCGGTGACGGCAATGTGATGCGACTTTGATTCATGCTTTTCCTTTTTCTGGCTCCGGCCTGCATTTTGCATTGATACGAGGGCGTGCCGTTTTACGCCACCATCAGATCCAGCCCGGGCTTGCCATACCAGTATCCATTGCATGCGCCATCCGGCATCAATGCCGTCATCTGCTGCAGCGCTGCGGTGCCGGCCAATTGTTTCGACGCGACCGCATGAAACAACGCGACGATTTGTTCAGTATGCTGCGCCTGTGGACTGATGCGAATGACATCCACGCCCATGGCCTGCATTGCATCCAGTTCCGCAACCAGGTTGTAGACCAGCGCCGACTGGGTCTGGATGCCGTTCAGGACCAGGAATTGCTGGCTCTCGCGCGTCTTCAGCGGCAAGCCATCCGGGTAATCAATGCAGCTGAACTGGCAGTTTTCCTTGGGCAGGTTGCGATGACGTGCAGTAAAGCAGCGGGCAGAAAAAGCCAGCGGCATGCGGCCATACGCAAACACTTCGGTTTCGATGCCTTGCGGGCGCTGCTGCAGCATGCAGGCCAGGTCATCGCTCCCCATTTCCAGCGGCATGATCCAGCGTTTGGCGCCGGTTTTTGCAATGAAGTCCAGGCTTGGACCATTGTAGATATTCAGGTGCGGGCCGGCGATGAATGCGGATTTTCCGGCAAGACAATGGACTGCGCCCATGTCGTTGGCTTCGACTGCAAAGCGGCCATTGGCGGCGATCCGATGCAGGGTACTGATGTCGCCACTGGATTCGAGCAGCACCTGGGTCGACAATACCACTTGCTTGCCGGCGGCTTCCAGCACTCCGGCAATCTCAAGCCAGTCGGCCAGCCGCAGTTCATGCCGTCGAGAACACACGGTTTCACCCAGATAGACAATATCTACCGGCGTAGCGGCAAGCGCTTCATAAAAGCGAAATACCGTTTCGCGTGGCCAGTAATAGAGGATCGGTCCCAGCGCCAGCTTCAGCATCAACACTCCTGGTTAAAATCTATTTCCATGGCCGATGATAGGCGCCCAGCGTATGCTGCTGCCCTTCGGCCACCTTGTTCAACTCGCTCATCCAGGCCGGCTTGACCGAATAGCGCTGCATACTGTCGCGGCAACTGTCGATCGCCTGGCGCCATACCTGCGTGACTTGCGCCACATAAGCCGGGCTGCGCTGGCGGCCTTCGATCTTGATGGCGGAGACGCCGATTTTCATCAGTTGCGGCAACAGTTCCAGCGTATTCAAGCTGGTCGGCTCCTCGATCGCATAGTAGTTTTCATCATTGACATCGAAACGCCCCTTGCACAGCGTCGGATAACCGGCATTTTCGCCATCTGCATAGCGGTCGATCAAAACGCCATTCAGGCGCGACTCCAGTCCTTTCGGCGTCTGCTCCCAGCGCACCGCCTTGGCCGGCGAACACACGCCATGGGTATTCGGCGCTTCGCCGGTCACATACGAAGACAATGCGCAACGGCCTTCGACCATCACGCATAGACTGCCAAAGCCGAATACCTCGATGTCGACCGGCGTATTGCCTGCCACCTGCTCCACCTGGGCCAGCGACAGGACGCGCGGCAACACTGCGCGGGCGATGTTGAAGCGCTGATGATAAAAATTGATCGCTTCGTAATTGGTGGCCGATCCCTGCACTGACAAATGCAGGCGCAGTTCCGGATAGCTTGCCGCAGCATATTCCATCAGCGACGGGTCGGCCAGGATGATGGCATCGATGCCGGCGTGTGCTGCGCGATCGATTGCGCCACGCCATTGGGCCCAGCCTGTGGCCTGTGGATAAGTATTCAGCGCCAGCAGGACCTTGCGCTTGCGGTCGTGCGCATAACGTACGCCATCGGCAATCGCGGCTTCATCAAAATTCAAGCCGGCAAAATTACGGGCATTGGTTGCATCGCGAAAACCAAGATAGACGCAATCGGCACCATGATCGATGGCTGCCTTGAGCGCCGGCAAACTGCCTGCCGGGCAAACCAGTTCCATGCTGCGGGAAATGGCTGGCGTGACTGCAGCGTCTGGGAAAAGTGAGGTGATGGCATTCATATATTGCGCCCGTGGTAAGTCAGCATGTGCAAACCGGCGCAAAAAATCCGGTGCAACATGAAATTTATTGCCAGCGACAATAGCAAAGGCACCATGCAATTTAAATGATTTACATCAAGACATCCAAGTTTGCACTTTCCTCATCCCGGATGCCTCCGATATTGACGATTGAGTCAACCGGCCTCGATTTGCTTAACCTGCATCAAGGAGACACCCTCCCCCGCTACGCCACAATAGTCCATCCATCCTTCAGGAAGACAGTAATGGGCGCCATCACTGACTATATGAGCAGCGATCACAAATATTGCGACGATGTGTTTGCCTCGCTCGAACGCAGCATCAGTGACAGACATTGGGATACCGCTGCGCAGGAAATGACGGAATTCATCAATAGCATGACACTACACTTCGGCATGGAAGAGGAAGTCTTGTTCCCGGCTTTCGAGCAAGCCACCGGCAACACCACCGGACCCACGAGCGTCATGCGCGCAGAACATCAGCAAATGTGCGGTATCATGAAACAGATGCAAGAGGCACTGGATGAGCGTGATGCGGTGGAGTTTCTTGGTGCTTCAGAAACCTTGAGCATCATGCTGCAGCAGCACAACATGAAGGAAGAAGGCATCCTTTATCCGATGACCGACCGGGTGCTGTCTGATAAAAGTGATGCGATCCTGGCGGTGATGAACAATATGAGCATACCTGTCTGAGACCATGACCGAGATTGTCCACATTGATGTGTGCGGCCTGGAGCCGCCCGAACCTCTGGAGCGCGTGTTAAGCGCACTGTCGGAGCTTGCGCCGCAGCAGCAGTTGCAGGTGTTGATCGATCGCGAACCGCTGCCGCTGTACCGCATCCTCGGCAACAATGGCTATGCCCATCAAACGCATTCTCGCCCGGATTTTCTGTACGAAATCCTGATCTGGAAAAACCGGCAAGCAGGTTGATGGCATCGGCATTGGCTGCCGGTTTTTTTGAGTGATACACAAGCATGCAGCGCATACTGTCTTTCGAACAAACCCCGTCGCTGTCGGTGCCGCTGCGTTTTTTCATGACGGCGCCGCTGTTCGCTACATTAGCGGCGATCCTGCTGTTCTGGCACGGCCCGGATGCACTGGTCTCGCGCTGGTCACCGTCCACGCTGGCACTGACCCATCTGCTGACACTGGGCTTTCTGAGCATGACGATGGCGGGCGCACTGATCCAAATCCTGCAAGTGGTGATTGGTATCGACCTGCCGTGGCCGCGCACGACAGCTGCGGTCGTCCATGGCTTGCTGACGCTGGGCTGCCTGCTACTGGTCGCCGGCTTTTTGCTATTTATTCCCGTGCTGTTCAAGCTGGCGCTGGCCAGCCTGATGGGCGCATTCCTGTGGCTGCTGGTCGCCAGCGGCGCCGGTTTGTGGCGAATTGCCCAGCCAAGCCCGATCGTGGTTGCAATCCGGCTGGCGCTAGCTGCATTGGCCGTCACTGCGGCGCTCGGCGCTGCTGCTGCCAGCGCCTTCGCCTGGTCAGTAGCGCTGCCATTGATCGAGATCACCAATCTGCATGCCGCCTGGGGCTTGCTTGCATGGGTTGGCTTACTGATTATCGGCGTCGCGTTTCAAGTAGTACCGATGTTCCAGGTCACGCCGGTTTACCCGAAGCTGGTGACGCGCTGGCTGGCATGGTCGATTTTCCTGTTGCTGGCGATCTGGTCTGCTGCCTTCATGCTGCCGGCGGGCATTTCCGCCTGGCTGGCGCCGCTTTCATCAGGATTGCTCGGCATGGCTTTCCTGGCATTTGGCGTCGTGACCCTGCATTTGCTGAAACAGCGCAAGCGTCCGCAGCCGGATGCAACTACCCTGTTCTGGCGCACCGGGCTGGTCAGCCTGCTGCTCTGCACACTAGCATGGCTGGCTGGTCTATGGCTGCCGCAACTGGCCGACGCGCCCTGGTATCCGCTCATGCTCGGCATGCTGTTTATCGTTGGTTTCGCCTATTCCGTGGTGAATGGCATGCTGTACAAGATCGTGCCGTTTCTGGTCTGGTATCATCTGCAGCAGCCTTTGTCCGAACAGGGGCGCAAGGCGCCGAACGTGCGGCAGATTATTACCGATCATGTCGCCAAGCAGCAGTGTTATGCGCATCTGCTTGCGCTGGCATTGCTGGTCGCAGCGCCGTTGTGGCCGCAGCTGCTGGCCTATCCTGCCGCCATCGCATTTGGTGTATCGAGCTGCTGGCTGGGAATCAATCTGCTACGGGCTGTACGGATTTACCAGCTGTCGCTGGTTGCGTCAAAACCGGCGCCGGGCCACAATCCAGCCACGGCTTGAAGCGCGCTCAATCCTGGTAGTTACGCAGCTTTTCGATATCCAGAATCGTGATTATCTTGCCGCTAACGCTGATCAGCTGCTTCGCCGACAGCACATGCAAGACGCGCGAAAAATGTTCCGGCGTCAGGTTCAGTCGCGATGCAATCACCGACTTGTTGGCCTGCAGGGTCAGCGTGCCGCCATCGCTTTGCCCTTCATCCTTCAACAGGTAACCAATCACCCGTTCGGTGCCGGTGCGCAAGGAATAGCCTTCCACATCACCCATCAAACCGTGCAAGCGCCGGCTCAGGCCGGCCAGCATCTTGCGCGCGAAATTCGGATCGCGCGCCAGTTCGCCGAATACCACTGCCTTGTCCACATGCAGCAGCAGGCTGTCGGCCAATGCCTGGGAAGTCACGATATACGGCTTTTCCATGAACATCAGTGCTTCGCCAAAACTGTAGCCCGGACCGACGATCTCGACCACTTTTTCATCGCCATGCGGTGACGTGAATGCCAGCTTGATCTGCCCATAGACCACCAGGTGAAAACCGACGCACGGGTCACCGCGTCGAAACAGCGTGTCGCCGCGTTCGATACGCACTTCCGTGGTGCCTTCGGCAATACGCTCCAATTCGGCAGGCGCCATCTCATTGAAGAGCGGCAAGCGGGACAGGAAATCCTG
>JAKFFK010000260.1:0-2023 GCA_036675285.1 Paucimonas sp.
GGGACAGGGATGTGCTGGCCGCAACCAAGGCCGCTACTGCCGTCGGTTTTGTGCTGGCGGCCGAATTGCGTGCCTGTGGGATCGACCTGTCTTTCACGCCGGTGCTCGATCTCGACTACGGCGAGTCCAGCATCATTGGCGACCGCGCCTTTCACCGTGATCCGCGGGTAGTGGCCTTGCTGGCGAAAAGCCTTAATCATGGTCTGGCGCTGGCAGGCATGGCCAATTGCGGCAAGCATTTCCCTGGGCATGGATTCGTCAAGGCTGATTCGCACATCGCGATTCCGGTCGACGAGCGTGCGCTCAACGAGATTGTCGGGGAAGATGCGGCACCGTATGACTGGCTGGGCATGAGCCTGGCAGGCGTCATGCCGGCGCATGTGATTTATCCGAAAGTGGACAAGCATCCGGCCGGATTTTCAAAGAAATGGCTGACGATGCTGCGCAAGCAGTTCGGCTTTCAAGGTGTTATTTTCAGCGACGATCTGAGCATGGAAGGCGCCAGCGTTGCCGGCAGCGTCATCGATGGCGCACAGGCGGCATTGGCAGCCGGTTGTGATATGGTTTTGATTTGCAATTCGCCGGACAAGGCCGATCAATTACTCGAAGGGTTGACGCTGGCTGCCAGTAGTGCAGTCGAGCAGTCAGCAGCACGCATCAAGGCGCTGGTGCCGCTGGCAGCAGCCATGAGTTGGGAGACATTGCAACATGATGCGCAGTTCAAGGCGGCCAGAAAGCTGGCGCACTCGCTGGTTTCTTGAAAAACTTGTAATCGACGTGCACAGACCGCAGCTGAGCAAGGGCCGACATGGATGAACCGCTGGTACCGGACCCGCGTGCGGTAGTGCTGGAAACCGTCGCCAAGCTGCCGCATCTGCCAGGCGTCTACCGCTATTTCGACGCCGACAATACCCTGCTGTATGTCGGAAAGGCGCGCGATTTAAAGAAGCGTGTCTCCAGCTATTTTCAAAAAAATATCGCCAGCCCGCGCACCGCGATGATGGTCAGCCGCATCGCGCGGCTGGAGACTACTGTCACCCGCAGCGAAGCCGAAGCGCTGCTGCTTGAAAACAATCTGATCAAGACGCTGCAGCCGCGCTACAACATCCTGTTCCGGGACGACAAGTCTTATCCCTATCTGAAGCTCTCCGGCCACGAGTATCCGCGCATGGCTTACTATCGCGGTGCCGTCGACAAGAAAAGCCAGTATTTCGGGCCGTTTCCAAGCGCCTGGGCAGTCAAGGAATCGATGCAGATCCTGCAAAAGATTTTTTTGCTGCGCACTTGCGAAGACAGCGTGTTTGCCAATCGTACCCGGCCATGCCTGTTGCACCAGATCCATCGCTGCAGCGCACCGTGCGTCAATTTCATCAGCAAGGAAGCGTACGACAGCGATGTCGAGCACGCGGCCAAGTTCTTGCGCGGCCGCCAGAGTGAAGTGCTGGAAGCGTTGCAGGAAAAGATGCAAGCTTATGCGGCCGAGCTGAAATTCGAACAGGCAGCCGTGGTGCGCAATCAGATCATGGCCTTGTCGCGCGTGTTGCACCAGCAAACCATGGAAACCGGCGGTGACGCCGATATCGACATCATTGCCGTGATCGTGCAGGGCGGACGAGCCTGCGTCAATCTGGCGATGGTGCGCGGCGGCCGGCATCTGGGCGACCGCGCCTATTTCCCGACCCATGTCGAGGGGGCGCTGGTCACTGGCGAAGAGGCGATCGATGCGGAAGTGCTGAAGGCTTTTTTGGCACAGCATTACATCGACACTTTTATTCCCGGCACGTTTATCGTCAATGTCGAATTCAACGAGCCGGAATTGATCCTGGCATTGATGGAGCAATGCGGACATCGCATTAACCTGGTATTTCAGCCGCAGGGACAGCGTCGCCAGTGGCTGGAGATGGCGCAAAAAGGCGCTGAGATTTCGCTGGCACGACTATTGTCGGAGCAAGGGTCGCAGCAATCGCGCACGCGCGCGCTGGTGGAGGCGCTCGGTATTGAGCTTGTCGACCTGGATATGCTG
>JAKFFK010000252.1:0-12574 GCA_036675285.1 Paucimonas sp.
GGCAGTGATGAGCCTGATCCACTCGGCCCGGCTCAACGGCCACGATGCTTATGCGTACATGAAGGATATCCTGGAGCGCCTGCCGACTCAGCCGGCCAGCCGCATTGCCGAGTTACTGCCGCATCGCTGGACACCCGCGCAATGACACAACGTTGATTGGCGTCACAAACGCTCGTCAAGACGGGATCGCCGGGCGCTTACGATTATGCTGCACCCATGTTGCAGATGTACATGTCACGTCGCGCTGGATCAAGCACGCGCCATTGCTCACCCACGTAAGCTTCAGTCGTTTGCGCTAGCACAAGCTTGACGCTAAAGCGGTGATTACCCTGTGTAATGTCTGCGGCACAGGTCAATTTTGCCGGCAAGCGTCCGGGCATCACTAAAAAATGCCCGCTGTAGCTTCATAGCACACCAGCTTGTCAGCCACAGGCAGAAGACGGCCTGCGCCAGCAAGCAATAATTTCAGGGAGACGCTGACCAGTATCCGGTCTGCACGCGGCGGCAAATGAATGACATCAGGCAGTCAGGCTGATGGATCGGTTGGCGATCCTGGCCATTGAAATCCTAAGGGGAAATATGGACGTGCTGGATGTTTCGAAAACGGTACGGCAAGCGCAAACCGTGCTCATGCTGCGGCCTGCACAACACCATGAATTTTATTGTCCTTACGCTGCCATGCTGAAAAAGCATGGGGTCCAGCTGATCGAGCATCCGACTTCCGAATCGGTATTTCATGCAACCCAGTCCGGTTGCCGCGTCGGCGTGCTGATGCTGACCGACAGCGACGATGTCGCCCATCTGGATGGCTGCGCAAGCTTGTTAAATACCGGCACGATTGCCTGGGTAGGCATGATTGCGCCGGAACTGGCGGCCGATGCCCGCGTAAGGGAGTGCATCGGCGCCTACTTGTTCAATTTCCTGCTGCTGCCGGCCCATCCCGATCACACTATGCTGATGCTGCGCCATGCGTGGGGTATGGCCAGCATGCGCAGCAGCTGCATAACGCCACCCGGCACACCACTGGAAGCCGATCCGGAACTGGCGATGGTCGGCAAAAGCGATGAAATGCAGCGCCTGTTTGCCCAGATCCGCAAAGTCGCACGTTCCGATGCTTCCGTACTGATTACCGGCCCGTCTGGCACCGGCAAGGAGTTGGCTGCATTGGCGGTGCATCGGCAATCCGCACGCAGGCAAGCGCCCTTCGTGGCCGTCAACTGCGGCGCGATTGCGCCACAGTTATTGCAGTCGGAATTATTCGGCTATGAAAAAGGCGCATTCACCGGCGCCCTACAACGCAAAATCGGTCGCATCGAATCCGCAAAAGGCGGCACCCTGTTTCTCGATGAGATCGGCGACATGCCGCTCGACATGCAGGTCAATCTGCTGCGCTTCTTGCAGGAAAAAATGATCGTGCGGGTGGGCGGCACCGATTCCCATGCCATCGATGTGCGCGTCATCGCCGCCACCCACGTCGACTTGACCGAAGCAGTGGCTCGAGGCCGGTTTCGCGAAGACTTGTATTACCGCATCAATGTGGTGTGTATCGCCACGCCCAAACTGGCCGACCGTGGCGGCGACATCGAGGATCTCGCACAGCATTACCTGGCCAGGTTTTCACGCCTGCACAACCGTACCGTGCGCGGCTTTTCCCGCGCCGCATCCGAAGCCATGCGATATCACGCCTGGCCCGGCAATGTGCGCGAACTGGTCAATCGTGTGCAGCGCGCGGTCGTGATGGCGGAAGGACGCTACATCCAGCCGGAGGATCTCGGCTTTACCCGCACCGCGTCGCGCGACAGGCTGCTATCGCTGGAAGACGCGCGCGCCAGCACGGATCGTGAGATGATCAACCGCGCGCTGGCTCAGGCACGCAACCAGATCGCCCAGGCAGCCAGCCTGCTGGGCGTATCGCGTGTCACGCTGTATCGCCTGATCGAGAAATACAATATCCGGGCACGCCCGGTTTCAAGCACGGGCGCACGCTTTCTCGACCGCGCGGAATAGCCTCACGGATAGCACCGACATGGCGCGTACCGGCGATCGGCACCAGCCACGGCGCCTTTACATGCCCGCGTAACGGGCCGGGCGCGCTGCGACCGAGTCGATACCAGTCCTAGTTCGCTATCGGCAGCTTCACGCTCAGGCTCAAGTCCGGCGTATCGCGCGTCAGGCCGGCACCCACCGCCACACTCAAAGTCCGCTTGTCGCTCAGGCGATACGAGTACCCCAGCAGCAGCGTGCCAAGCTGGGCGCGCACCGAACCGGGCACCACTTGCCCGGCCTGCCTGGTGCGGCCCACGGAATTGTGATCATAACCGATGCTGAATGAAGATTTGTCATTCAATGCCAGGCCCATGCCGAAGTTAAAGCCGATAATCCCTCCCGGCTCGATCGTGCCGAGAAATTCGCTGCCGCCTGCGAGTACGCGGCGGCTGACATCGGTGCGCTTGAAATTATGCAGGTAGGTCAGGCTGCCGAAAAAGACAGCCGGGTCCGACGGCAGCAGCCAGGTCAGGCCGCCCTGCAATGAATAAAATCCGGAGCCGGTGGCCAGCTCGAGCGGCAACCCGGTGCCGGTGGTGTTGCCGATGCAACGCTGCGCGCAATCGGTCACCACCTCGAACGGATCGCGCCCGGTGCGCGTCTTGAAACGCATGGTGCCGATGTAATACGGCTGGTCATTGCCGCCATCGTTGAGCTGATAGCGCGCCGCCAGTTCGACATCGCCGAGCGCCTTGCCGCTGGTCTCGAAAATCCGGTCGGCGCCGCTGCCGGTAGCCACTTCCCGGCTGACCGTGGTATCCGAGCGGTACACGTACGGCACCCGGGCCTCCACTTCGAAACGCTTGCTCAGGCCGAAACGTCCGCTCAGGGCGGCGGTCACTGTATTGCGCTTAACTTCGCGCACATCGATCAAGCCGACCAGCAAAGCCGGCACAACGGTGTAGCCGATCAAGGCCACCCGGTTGGCCGACGAATAACTGTATTGCAGCGACGGCTCCAGCACATATTTTCCGGTCGGCGTCAACACTCCCGGCTGCTCGAAGATCGGCGCCACCTCGGGCGGCCGGCCATCCTGCTGCGGCGCCTTGCCGACCGGGTTGCCGCCCTGCTGCTGGGCCTGAGCCAGTGGCGCCGGCGCCGCCTCCTGTCCACGGCCGCGCTGGCCTGCCAGAGACTCGCTGTCGACGGCGCGGCGCAATTGCTCAAGACTGGCTTCCTGTTCCGCAATCGAACGCTTGAGCATATTGATCCGCTCGACCTGATCAGCCACCTGCCGTCGCAACGCCTGTCGCGCGGCCGGCTCGTCTGGCACGTCGCCGGCATGCGCCAGTCCTTGCATCAGGACCAGTATCGAACAGCCGAGCAAACCGCTGCTGCGCAATTCAGCCGGCGTCATCGGGCAGTGCTTTCACAGCCCGATGGCATGGATACCGCACAAGCGGCATGGAAGTGGAACATCAGCGGCAGCAAGACCGTGCGCTGGCGCTCGACAAAATCTGAAGTTGGCATAGGACGCTCATGGTTGATTAGGGCCAGCCACATTTTTGGTCAAGCGCGCACATTCCATTTTGATTCTGCACAAGCACTCCTAAGCAACACATAAAAACGACATGCATCCGACCCAGGCTACACCATCGAAGGTGTACGGAATCGGTACATCTTTGCGACTGCTTTCGGCAGCATTTGCAGCAAACACGTTTTTCTGTGCGGGCCAGCCTTGCTGTCGGGGCTGTGGCCGCAAGTCCGACTTGCAGACAAACTGTAACCGGATCGTTACAGCTTTCATCCGTGCATCAAACTGCACCAGCGCGCATGCAGATACTTGAATTCATGGCTTTATTTTCCAGGCCGATGACCACATCGACAGCCCCGGGCAAGTTGGCCGACGCCAGCCTGTAACGCAAGCCTTACACATTTCGCCCGCAAACAGCCGCTATTGCCGCATATGCTGCCGGCTGGCAGCACCTTGGAACAGACGCCACCCGCATTTTCAAGGACTTAGCGTGCCATTGACTGCTCTGGCATCAGGCTTGCAAGGAAGCGGAGGGATTGGCGCAATATGCCAAGCTCTGTCGGACCTTGATCAACATTCGATAATTTTTACAAAAGGCTCAATCATGAAAAAAACTCTCCTGGCATCGACTTTTGCGCTTGCTTTCGGACTCAGTGGTGCGGCCATGGCACAACAGGAC
This sequence comes from Paucimonas sp., assembly GCA_036675285.1. GTDB lineage: Bacteria > Pseudomonadota > Gammaproteobacteria > Burkholderiales > Burkholderiaceae_D > Paucimonas. The sequence goes on from JAKFFK010000252.1 coordinate 4,200, forward strand.
GATAATCTGACCGGTCCTGGCGCAGTGGCCAATGACGGTTCATTGGCAGTCAACGTTCCGATTGGCGTGGCGCTTGCAGCCGGCACCGGCACAGCAGCCGCTGCCAACGGTTCGACTGCCACCACCAGCCTGACGAATGCCTTCAACACCAGCACCGCCACCGCCACCAGCACCCTGACCGGCGCGGTGACAGGTGTCACGGTCGCAGGCATCGGTAATGTTGCCGCTAGCGCCGGACCCGCCAATGGCGGCGCAGGCGGCGCAGGCGGTACCGGCTTAGGCGGCGTTGCAGCCGGCGGCGCAGGCGGCGCTGCCGCGGGTGTCGGCGGACCGGCAGTGGCAGCCAACGGCCAAGCCAATGGACCGGCCGTCGCTGCTAATGTTGCTGCATCGGTCGCAGTTGCGGCTGGCGACGCAACCGCAGGCGATGCGAGCACCGGCGATAGTTCGGCCAGCAACAGCAACACTGCGGAAGCCTGGGCCGGCGGCGGTGACGGCACCGGCACTGGCGGCGCAGGCGGCTCAGCGAGCGCCAACGGCGGCTACGGCGGTGATGGTGGCGCTGGTGGCGCCGGCGGCACCAGCACGGCTGATGCAGGCAGCTTCAATCTGTCGAATACCATGTCGCACGTCGGCCAATCGGCCGCCGGCATCATGGTGGTAAGCCAGAACACCGGCATTGCTTCATTGGTGCAGCAAAGCGTCAACGTCCAGGCCAACCTGGCTGTAGGCCGCTAAGTAACCCGGGCAGGCAAGCACGCCGCGGGGCGCATCCGGCTCCGCGGCGCAATGCTGCCACCGTTCCAGCATGCAGTTCGATTGGCTGGAATCATTCAAGGAGAAATCAATGCGATCGCTCAATTGGGGCGCCACAGCGCTTCTTGGCCTGAGCCTGCTGGCGCCGACAGTGTCGATGGCGGCAGCAGAGATGCCTGATCCAGCTGCGGCACAGGATCCGGGCCTGCTCGGCCCGGCCGCACCGGGTGCGCCGAACATGACGCATCGATTGCCGCAAGTGGAAAACAGCACCGGCATGGGTGCCGCAATGGCAAGCGACCAGCTCGAACATTTTCGCGGCGGCAGCGAAGTCAGCAACAGCATCGTATCGAATGGCCTGCTGCAGGGCACCACCGCAGTCAACGTCGCGAGCGGCAAAAATTCAATCACTGACGGCGCCTTCGCCCATGCCAGCGGTTTGCCGATCGTGATCCAGAATTCAGGCGCCAATGTGCTGATCCAGAATTCGACGGTCGTCAATGTGGAATTCAAGTAAGCCATGATCAGGTTCTTGCTCGCGGCATCGGTGGCCCTGGCGGTCAACAGCGCTGCTGCCGGCACGCTGCATTTTTCAGGCATCGGTGGCGACTATACCGTGCCGGTGACCAGCTTGAAGGAAGCGCGCTTCAAGGCAACCTTGCACCAGCAATACGATTTCAGCTGCGGCTCGGCTGCAGTGGCCACGCTGCTGACGCATCAATACGGCTATCCGGTCAATGAGCAAACCGTGTTTCAGGCAATGTTTGCGCAGGGCGACCAGCAAAAAATCCGGCGTGAAGGATTTTCGCTGCTGGACATCAAGCGCTTTCTGGAAAGCCACGGCTTTGCCGCAGACGGCTTTGTCCAGCCGCTCGACAAGCTGGCGTTGGCGAAATTGCCGGCGGTCGTGCTGATCAACGACAAGGGCTACCATCATTTCGTGGTGATCAAGGGCATGCGCGGCGGCCGCGTGCTGATCGGCGATCCATCAACCGGCACCCGAGCCATCGAGCGCAGCAGATTCGAAGCCATGTGGGTCAATCAATTACTGTTTGTAATTCACAACCGGCAAGCGCAGGCACGCTTCAACCAAGCAGCGGACTGGAACGTGGCGCCGCCAGCGCCGCTCGCCGATGGCGTGCGGCGCGATGGACTGGATATGGTGACCTTGCCCAAAATGGGCAGCAGCGATTTTTAATCGGAGTCGAGATGCAAGAATTTCATAAAAAATGGATCAGCCTGTGGCTGATGATCGGCTGGGTGATGGCAGGGTCGGCCATGGCGTCGAGTGCCGCACCGGCGCTGCGCAGTATCGACGCAAGCAACCGGCAAGCGGCCGGACTGCCGCCATCTATGGTACCGGCGGTGCCTAGCCCCGATGGCGTCGCCTTGCAGCATACCCGGCCAGCAGCGCTGCAGGATTGGATCGCCATCGACGCCGGCAGGCTCGCTCTGATGCGCGGCGGCTTCGCAACCGAGCCGGGCTTGAAAGTCTGGTTCGGTATCGAGCGCAGCGTCAGCATCAATGGCGAACTGCAGAGCGTCAGCAAGTTCGAATTCCAAGACGCCGATGCCCGCTCCGGCGCAGCGCCAAATGCCGGCACCGTACAACTGATCCAGAATGGTCTCGGCAATACCTTCCAGCCAGGACCGCTATCGCAGGCAGCAGCCGCCACCTTTATCCAGAACAGCCTGAATCACCAAACCATTCAGACGCACACTGTCATCAACGCCAGCGCCAATAGCCTGGATCTGTTAAAAAGCATGAACCTGCAATCTGCGCTGCAAGATGCCATGATCCAGGCGGTCGGCGCGCGTTAGCGTTAAGGAGTGCCGAATCTTGCACGGCATTAGACGAGCATTGCCGCCCATGCCGGTCCAAGGCGAGGAGAGTCCATTTCTTTCCCATTGGTAATGTGCCAAAACGCGCCATCCGTGTTACTGTTTAACAGTTAGGCCCAGCGCCGATTTACCTGCTCCTGCAGCTACCATGTGCCAGCTTTTGGGAATGAATTGCAATGTCCCGACCGATATCGTCTTCAGCTTCACCGGCTTTGCCACGCGCGGCGGGCGCACCGGCCACCATAATGACGGCTGGGGAATCGCCTTTTTCGAAGGCGCCGGGGTGCGCCATTTCGTTGATTATCAGGCGGCGATCGCGTCGCCGATCGCCGACCTGATCAGGCGCTGTCCAATCAAGTCGAAAAACGTCATCGCCCACATCCGCAAGGCCACCCAGGGCCAGGTTGCGCTGGAAAACTGCCATCCATTCGTGCGGGAATTGTGGGGACGCTACTGGGTCTTCGCCCATAATGGCGATTTGAAAAACTTCGCGCCAAAACTTGACGGCGCATTCCGGCCGGTCGGCAATACCGATAGCGAATGGGCTTTTTGTTACTTGCTACAGCAACTGCGACGGCGTTTCGGCGATATGCAGCCGCCCTTGCCGGCGCTGACCATCGCCTTGCGGGAACTGGCTGCCGAAATCGCCGTGCACGGCCCGTTCAACATGATGCTGTCGGATGGGACGGCATTATTCACCCATTGCTCAACCAGCCTGTATTTCATCGTGCGGCAATTTCCATTTGCGGAAGCCCAATTGTCGGACGAAGACATGCGCGTCGATTTCTCCCGCGTCACCACGCCCAAGGACCGGGTGGCGATTGTCGTGACCGAACCGCTGACCGCCAATGAAACCTGGACGCAGTTCAAGGTCGGTGAATTGAAGGTTTTTGTCGACGGCCAGCCGGTTGATCAGCGCTAGTGGCCTGCTTCGTAATTGATTGGACTAACGGAAGCGATGGATTTTCATGCCAGGCTAAGCGCAAACCGCAGCGATAGCAGGACTATCGCGAGGGTGCAGCAGGGAATTGGCGCCGCATGCGGCGTGCCTGCGAACGGTCTGGGCTTGCAAGTGCAGATGCGCCCTGCAAGGGTGGCAACGACGCATGGTGCGAAAAGGCGCGATTTTGTGTTCAATGAATTGCGAAGCAGACCACTAGCTATGGTGCAAGCGCCCACTCCCGGTTATGATAAACGTCACGGCTTATCTTTTATGCAGGATAAGGCCTCGCCCATCATCGCAAGGAGCTGACATGAACAATGACCATTTAAAAAATACCTTGAAGGACCTGCATCAGCATCTGGATGCAACCGGAACCATTGATGCCGAGCTCAAAACACTATTGCAAACGCTGGACCGGGACATCCATCAACTGCTGAACCAGGCACCCGCAGCAACAGAAGCGGAAGATGCCGGGCTGGCTGACAGGGCACAGGAATTATCGGCCAAATTTGCGGCACAGCATCCGCAACTGGAAAAACTCTTGCGCGAACTCGGCAGCACCCTCGAACGCATGGGTATTTGAACGCAACAAAGCAACCAATTATACGAACATCATCAGCTCTGGACGCAGAACACAGCCGGCTGCCAATTTATGTTTATATCGGTGCCTTGCCAAACAAGCAAGGCACCGATTTCACTGTATGGCAATACCGTATGCATTGACAGTCGTACAATCACTTCAAAGCCATTCAAACTGCCCAAGCATATAACCCCTGCCTGCCTTTTACCAATACAACAGCAGACGTTTCATGCAGTCAAGCACCGCACATCCTGCAAGAGCTGCTGCTTACCTACCCATTCCCTGCGAACCTGCGGGTTCCGGAGCTCCCACAGAAGTTTGCCCGCCGGGCGGCATCAGCAATCCGTAAGGCCTTGAAAGCACATCATTGGCTGGCGCGTTTTCACCCAGCAGCAGCTGATTCGATTCGCGCGCTTCGCGTAGTTCGGCATTGACCTGCTCGCGCGTCTTCGGCTCCGGAGCAATTACGACATATTTTTGCTCGGTCACTACATATACTGGCGCACTGGCGCTTTGCGCAATAGCAGCGCCGCTTGCTCCGAACACAATTAATGCAGCCATTATCTTTTTGATTTCCATCGCAACCTCCAATACCTGCAAGCCGGTAACACGGCGTGTTCCACTCACAGATGATTAGTAAATTAGAGAGAAAAATCAGCAGCAAAGTTCGCCCGGACCAGCATGCATAGTGAATTCCCCCGCATAGCATGCACATAAAAAAAGCGCACCGGCAACGATGCGCTTTCGGCGGTACCAGCCTTGCACTTAAGATAGATTCGGTGCCAGCCAGCGTTCCAGCTCCTGTTTCTCCACGCCACGCCGTGCCGCCATATCATCGACTTGATCTTCGCCAATCTTGCCGACGCTGAAGTACTTCGAAGCTGGATGGGCAAAATAAAAACCCGATACCGCCGCGCCCGGGAACATCGCGAATGACTCGGTCAGGCGCATGCCGATTTCCTCGCATTGCAAGGTCTTGAATATCTCGGCCTTGACCGTATGCTCCGGGCATGCCGGATAGCCCGGGGCCGGGCGGATGCCCGTGTAAGCTTCCTTGATCAGCTCGGCATTGTCGAGCGTCTCATCGGCCGCATAACCCCAGAAATCCTTGCGTACCCGTTCGTGCAAGTGTTCGGCAAACGCTTCGGCCAGGCGGTCGGCCAGCGATTTGAGCAGGATCGATGAATAGTCGTCATGCGCATCTTCAAAACGCTTCTCATACTTTTCGATGCCAATCCCGGCGGTGACGGCAAACAGGCCGATATAGTCTGCAATGCCGGACGATTTTGGTGCAATGAAATCGGCCAGGCACTGGTTTGGACGCGCCACGCCATCGATCACCGGCTTTTCGGTTTGCTGGCGCACGCCGTAGTAGGTGAAGGCGACCTGGGTGCGCGTGTCATCGGTATAGACTTCGATATCGTCATCATTGACGCTATTGGCCGGCAGCAGCGCAACCACGCCGTTGGCGGTCAGCCAGCGGCCCTCGATGACTTTCTTGAGCAACTCCTGGCCTTCCTCGAATACTTTGCTGGCCGCCTCACCCACCACCGGATCTTTCAGGATCGCCGGATAGGGTCCGGCCAAGTCCCAGGTCTGGAAGAACGGTCCCCAGTCGATATAACGCACCAACGCCGCCAGGTCATAATTATTGAAAACCCGTCGCCCGATAAACTTCGGCTTGCGCGGCGCATTGACTCCAGTGAAGTCAAGCTGCGCCTTGTTGGCGCGGGCCTTGGCCAGCGGCAGCAGCGGCACGGCTTTCTTGTTCGCATGCTGCTCCCGGATGCGCGCATAGTCGGTTGCGATATCGGCGATGTACTGCTCGCGCTGTTCCGGCGTCAACAGCGACTGCGCAACAGACACCGAACGCGATGCATCCGGCACATACACCACCGGTCCGTCGTAATTCGGCGCAATCTTGACTGCGGTATGGGCACGACTGGTAGTGGCGCCGCCGATCAGCAGCGGCATCTTGCGCTCGCGGAAATACGCATCGCGCTGCATCTCCTTGGCCACATACGCCATTTCTTCCAGCGACGGCGTGATCAGGCCGGACAGTCCGATCATGTCGGCGTTTTCTTCCTTGGCTTTGGCGAAGATCTCGGCGCACGGCACCATCACGCCCATGTTGACCACTTCGAAGTTATTGCATTGCAAGACCACCGACACGATATTCTTGCCGATGTCATGCACGTCGCCTTTGACCGTGGCCACCACGATCTTGCCCTTGGGTTTGCTGGCAATCCCGGTGCGCTGCTGTTCCTTCAGTTTTTCTTCTTCGATGAACGGGATCAGGTGCGCGACCGCCTGCTTCATCACGCGCGCCGACTTGACCACTTGCGGCAGAAACATCTTGCCCTGTCCAAACAGGTCACCGACGATATTCATGCCATCCATCAGCGGACCCTCGATCACATGGATCGGCCGGCCGCCGTCATGCAGCACCTGCAGCCGCGCTTCTTCGGTATCCTCGACGATCCATTGCGTGATGCCGAGCACCAGCGCATGCGCGAGCCGCTTGTTGACCGGCAGGCTGCGCCATTCCAGCGTCGCCTCTTCCTTCTTGCCGCCGGCCTTCAGCGTGGCGGCAAATTCGATCATGCGCTCGGTGGCGTCGTCGCGGCGGTTCAGCACCACATCCTCGACCCGCTCGCGCAATTCAGGGTTCAGATCATCATATACGCCGACCATGCCGGCGTTGACGATCCCCATGGTCATGCCGGCCTGGATCGCGTGGTACAAGAATACGGTATGGATCGCTTCGCGCGCCGGATCGTTGCCGCGGAAAGAAAAGCTGACGTTCGACACGCCGCCGGAAACCTTGGCATGCGGCAGGTTGGCGCGGATCCAGCGGGTCGCGTTGATGAAGTCGACTGCGTAATTGTTGTGTTCCTCGATGCCGGTTGCGATCGCAAAAATATTCGGATCGAAGATGATGTCTTCCGGCGGAAAACCGACCTGCTCGGTCAACAGCTTGTAGGCACGCGCGCAAATCTCGGTCTTGCGCGCGAAGGTATCGGCCTGGCCTTGTTCATCGAAGGCCATCACGATTACCGCTGCGCCGTAACGCCGGCACAGCTTGGCCTGGCGCAGAAATTCTTCCTCGCCTTCCTTCATTGAAATCGAGTTGACCACCGCCTTGCCCTGCACGCATTTCAAGCCGGCCTTGATGACCGACCATTTGGATGAGTCGATCATGATCGGCACCCGCGCGATATCCGGCTCGCCGGCGATCAGGTTCAGGAAGCGCGTCATCGCGGCGACCGAATCGAGCATCGCTTCATCCATGTTGATATCGATGATCTGGGCGCCGTTTTCGACCTGCTGGCGCGCCACAGACAGCGCCTCGTCATATTTCTCGTTGAGAATCATGCGTGCAAAGGCCTTGGAGCCGGTGACGTTGGTGCGCTCGCCGATGTTGACGAACAGCGATTGCTCGTCGATGATGAATGGCTCCAGCCCGGACAGCTTCGTTACATGATTCGACACCGGCACCTGGCGCGGCGCAATGTTCGCCACCACCTCGGCGATGGCCTTGATATGCGCAGGCGTAGTGCCGCAGCAGCCGCCGGCGATATTGACGAAGCCGCTTTCGGCAAAATCTTTTAATAGCGACGACGTGACATCGGGCGTCTCGTCAAAACCGGTATCGGCCATCGGATTGGGCAAGCCGGCGTTCGGATAAATGCAGACAAAGGTATCGGCAATCTTCGACAATTCTTCTGCATACGGGCGCATCAGCGCCGCGCCCAGCGCGCAGTTCAAGCCGATGGTCAGCGGCTTGGCATGCCGCACCGAATGCCAGAAAGCCGGCACGGTCTGGCCCGACAGGATGCGGCCCGACGCATCGGTGACGGTGCCGGAAATCATGATCGGCAATTTTTTTCCCGACTCTTCAAAGAAGGTGTCGATCGCAAACAGCGCCGCCTTGCAATTGAGCGTGTCGAAAATCGTCTCTACCAGCAGCACGTCGACGCCGCCTTCGACCAGCGCCCGGGTCTGTTCCAGGTAGGCCGCCACTAGTTGGTCGAAGCTGATGTTGCGCGCCGCCGGATCGTTGACATCCGGTGAAATTGAGGCGGTTTTCGGCGTCGGACCAAGGGCGCCGGCAACGAAGCGCGGCCGCTCGGCGCTGGAATATTTATCGCACGCAGCGCGCGCCAGCTTGGCTGCAGCCAGATTGATTTCATGTGCCAGGTGCGCCATATGGTAATCCTCGAGCGCCACGCTGGTCGCGCCAAAGGTATTAGT
>JAKFFK010000207.1:0-12567 GCA_036675285.1 Paucimonas sp.
GATGGAGCACGTGCTGTGGGATTACATGGTCAACAAAAACAAGCCGGATATCGAAACCACCGCAGAACAGCTCACCGACATGCTGTGGTGCGCTTTCGCCTTGCCCAACCACTCCCTGAATAATCTGGTGCAATTTCGCGCCGAGGTCGCTGATGCACTGCGTCGTCTCGATGCAAAATCCTGAGATCTGTTTGCATGAACGGGCAACTAAGACTCATTTTGTCAAGGGTGTCAGCCGGTGCGGATGCGCATGCGCTGCAGCGGCGATGTTGTGCCGCGTTGTCGATGTCCAGGTAGCTTTCTTGATCCGGTCATGGTTCAATCTGCCGGCGGCCAACTTGAATGTGGGTTTTTGAGTCTTTTTGAGTATTTAGGCTGCGACCAGGTGCTGCACCAGACCAATGCAAAGCAAAGAGCCCGCAGGAAGCGGGCTCTTTGTTGCAGATTTCTGATCGTTCCGAACTTTATATCATGAAACCAGAAAACGCTTAGGCAAAGTTCTTTGCCACGAAATCCCAATTGACCAGATTCCAGAACATCTCGACATATTTCGGCCGCGCATTGCGGTAATCGATGTAATACGCATGTTCCCAGACGTCGCAGGTCATCAACGGCTTGTCGGCCGACGTCAGCGGTGTGGCCGCATTGGACGTATTGGCGATATCCACCGACCCGTCGCCTTTCTTGACCAGCCAAGTCCAGCCGGAACCGAAGTTGCCGGCGCAGGATTTGCTGAATTCTTCCTTGAATTTGTCAAACGAGCCCCACTTGGCGCTGATGGCGTCAGCCAGCGCGCCGCTTGGTGCGCCGCCGCCATTGGGCTTCATGCAATTCCAGTAAAAGCTGTGGTTCCATACCTGGGCTGCATTGTTGAAGACGCCGCCACTGGACTTCTTGATGATATCTTCCAGCGAGGCATTCTCGAAATCGGTGCCCTTGATCAGGTTGTTCAGGTTGGTAACGTAAGCCTGATGATGCTTGCCGTAATGGTATTCCAGGGTTTCCTTGGAAATATGCGGTTGCAGGGCATCCATCGCATAAGGCAATGGCGGCAAAGTATGTTCCATGACGTATCCTTTCTTTTGTTCGCAGAAGATGATTTTTTTGAAAGCCCTTCATTGTATGCCGGATGCGGTTTGATTGCAGCAGGGCGGCAGCTTGGATGGCGCTGCAAGGAAAGCTTGAAAACTCGTGCATAACGCACGGACTCCTGTCAGTCGAGGGATTCCTGCACCGTGGCGACGCCTATTTGCACGCTGCCTTTTGCCAGCCGAACGGTGATGTTGGAGCGAGGATGCAGCTGCTGCGGTGCGCGCACGATGTTGCCGCGGGCATCGGTCACCATGGCATAGCCGCGCTCCAGCGTGCGTTGCGGATTGAGTAATTCCAGCTGGGCGGAGAGGCCCGCGAGTGCCTGGCGGCGTCGTGCCTGCAGGATAGCCAGACTGGAATCCATGCGACGCGCATGTTCGTTCAACAGCGTGCGCTGTGCTGCGGTATTCGGCAGTCGGGCGGCTAAACGCGTGCTCGCATGCATCAATGCATAGCGTGCCTGGTTCAGCGGCGCGCGCGTGGCGTGCGCCAGCCGGGTTTGCAAACCGAGCAGCTTTAACCGGTCATGGCGGATCATGGCTGCCGGGCTGACCAGTCGGCGCGATAGCCAGTCCAGGGTTTGCGCGGCATCCGACAATTGCCGCCTGACCGTGCGCCCCAGATCGCCGGCGTAGGTATCGAGAGCACCGAGCCAGTCGGCGCGTGGCGTGGCGGCCAGTTCTGCGGCTGCGGTGGGCGTCGGCGCCCGCAGGTCGGCGGCGAAATCGGCCAGCGTGAAATCGGTTTCATGGCCGACACCGGACACTACCGGCATGCTACAGGCGACGATGGCGCGCACCACACATTCTTCGTTGAATGACCAGAGATCCTCGATGCTGCCGCCGCCGCGGCATACCAGCAGCAGCTCGCATTCGGCCCGCGCCGACGCCGTGTGGATGGCTTGGGCGATTTTATCGGCGGCGCCTTCACCTTGCACCGGCGCCGGGTAGATAATCACCCGCACATGCGGGGCGCGCCGCTTCAATGCCGTCAATACGTCGCGCAGTGCGGCCGCTTGCAGGCTGGTGACAATGCCGATGGTTCTGGCAAAAACCGGCAGTGCGCGCTTGCGTTCGGGCGCAAACAAGCCTTCCGCATTCAGTTTTTCTTTCAGTTGCAAAAAAGCTTCATACAGGTTGCCCAGGCCAGCACGCCGGATCGCCTCGACATTCAACTGGTAATCGCCGCGCGGCGCATACAGCGTCACCAGCGTGCGCACCTCGACCCGGTCGCCTTCTTTTGGGGTGAATCCGGCAGATTGCGCACGGCCGCGGAACATCACCGCACGCACCTGGGCCGATTCATCCTTGAGTGTGAAATACCAATGGCCGGAGGAAGCCCGGGTGAAATTCGAAATTTCGCCCGACACCCAAAGTAGCGGGAAACTGCGCTCCAGCATGCGGGCGACCGTCTGATTGAGTGCCGAGACGCTTAATACAGGCGGGCTGGCGGGAGTGTCGATTGGCAATTCATTGGCATTCATAAAGTCTCTTTCCAGAAAACCTGTCCACAATGGCGCCAGATTGTCACGCTTTGGTCATATCAGGGCAGACCGGTTCATATCATCGCTAAGCACTTGATTTTATGAGAAATAAAAATTGCCCAAAATCTGTGCATGCAAAGAAAGTTCTTTGAAATCAAGCACTTTTATTAATTCCGAGAAATTATGCACAAAGTTATCCACAGAAACTGTGAAAAACTTGGCAGTTTATACAGGGTGAAGCAGCCTGGGAATTGCAGCATGCTAATGGATTCGAATGATGCTTGCTCACAAGGGCTCAACAAGTTACATTCTGCATCTTGTGTCGTCAGCAGCGCTGGCTTGGCAAACTTCACCATACCAAACATTCGTACCGATTTTAGGAGTTTCTTTTGTTCGCCATTATTCAAGCGGCTGGCTGGCCGATCTGGTTTTTACTTGTTGCATCCCTCATCGCACTTACCCTGATCATCGAACGACTATTGTACCTGCGCCGCAACCGCATTTTGCCGCCCAGCCTGCTGCAAGAAGTCATACGTGTGTATTACAACGGCAAGATTACCCCTGAAGTCTTGACCCGGCTGGAACAGAATTCGCCGCTGGGCCGGGTGCTGGCCGCGGGCTTGCGCAATGTCGAGGCCCCGCGCGAAGTGATGAAGGAATCGATCGAAGAAGCCGGGCGCGGCACCGCGCATGAATTGGAACGATTCCTGACCAGCCTGGGCACGATCGCCACCCTGGCGCCATTGATGGGCCTGTTCGGCACCATTGTTGGCATGATCGAAATTTTCGGTGCACAAACCGCCACCGGCACCAACCCGACCCAGCTTGCGCATGGTATTTCGGTGGCACTGTACAACACCGGTTTCGGCTTGGCGATCGCGATGCCGGCACTGGTCTTTTATCGTCACTTCCGCGCGTTGGTTGACAGCTTTATTGTCGACATGGAACAGCAGGCAGTGAAATTCGTCGATACCGTGCATAACGCACGCAAGTAAAGCGAAAGAGGCAAGCAATGGACTTTCGCAAAGGCAGAACCCGGGAAGATCCGGAAATCAACCTGATTCCGTTCATCGATGTATTGTTGGTGATCCTGATTTTCCTGATGGTGACAACCACCTATAGCAAGTTTACCGAGCTGCAAATTACCCTGCCGACGGCGGATGCCGAAAAGGCCATGGAGCGGCCGTATGAGATCAATGTCGGCGTCGATGCGCAAAACCGCTATGCCATCAACAATAGCCAAATCAGCTACCGCGATCCTGCCGGCCTGGCTGAAGAATTGAAAAAGGCGGCCGGCGAGCAGGGCGACCAGCAAAAAGAGCCGCTCGTCATCATCAATGCCGATGCCTCGGCGGCGCATCAATCCGTGATCAATGTGCTGGAAGCAGCGCGTCTTGCCGGGTTTGCAAAGGTCACGTTCGCTTCCCAGACCAGCGGCAAGAAATAAATGCCGGTTCAGCGTTCCTCGCTGGAATCGATATTGGCGCGCACCTGGAGCCGGCGCGGCTGGCTCGCCTGGGCGTTGCTGCCGCTGTCTTGCCTGTTCGGCTTGTTGAGCAAATTGCGTCGACAATGCTATGCGGCTGGCTGGCTGGCATCGACTCGCTTGCCGGTGCCGGTCATTATAGTGGGCAATATTTTCGTTGGCGGCACCGGGAAAACTCCGTTGGCTATTTGGCTGGTACAAGCCTTGCGCGCTGCCGGCATGGTGCCGGGCGTGATTTCGCGTGGCTATGGCGCTGCAGATGCCGCGCCGCGCCGGGTGATGTCGGACGCCTTGCCGCACCAGGTCGGCGACGAACCGCTGCTGATTGCTGCACGCACCGGCTGCCCGGTCATGGTGGGGCGCGACCGCGTGGCCGCCGCCCAAGCTTTGCTGGCCGCCGATCCGAGCGTCAATGTCATTATTTCTGATGATGGCTTGCAGCACTATGCATTGCAACGGGATATTGAAATCGTGCTGTTCGATGGTCGCGGCACCGGCAACGGCTGGCTATTGCCGGCCGGCCCGTTGCGCGAGCCGGCGAGCCGGCGTCGTGATTTCACGGTCATTAATGCACCTCAACCCGTATCCGGCATGCCGGCGGATGCGATCCGCATGCAGCTGGCTGGTAACTTGGCCGAGCGCCTGACGGACCGCTCGCAAACGCTTCCATTGGGATCATTGGCTGATGCCAGCGGTGCCGGGAACGTGCCGCGGATTACGGCAGCTGCAGGCATCGGCAATCCAGCCCGGTTTTTTGCGATGCTGGATGCAGCCGGCGTGCGCTTTACGCCCATGCCGCTGCCTGACCATTACGATTTCACCGACAACCCTTTTGCCGATGTTGCTGCCGATATCATTCTGATTACCGAGAAGGATGCAGTAAAATGTAGCCGTTTGGATGCGCTGAGAAATGATCCGCGACTGTGGGTCGTGCCGGTGACGGCGCAGCTCGACTGCGCATTGCTTGACCAACTTCTGGAGAAACTTCGTGGACGCTCGCCTGCTTGATATCCTGGTTTGCCCGATTTGCAAGGGGCCGCTGGTGTACGACAAGAAAGCACAGGAATTACTATGCAATCCCGATAAGCTGGCTTATCCGATTCGCGACGGCATTCCCATCATGTGGGCCGATGAAGCGCGCGACTTGAACGCAAAGGCCGAGCCGGCGCCTGCCGCCGATTGATTTTTGTCGCAGCCCGCCTGCTGCACAAGCCTATCCAACACTTACTACTAGATCGATGTCATTCAGCGTCATCATTCCAGCTCGGCTAGCCTCGACCCGCCTGCCGAACAAGCCTTTGGCCGATCTGGGCGGCAAACCCATGGTGGTGCGGGTCGCCGAGCGGGCGGCGCAATCCGGTGCTGCACAGGTTGTGGTGGCCACCGATCACGCCGACATCGTCAGCGCTTGCCGCCAGCATGGCGTGGCGGTGCAGATGACGCGTGCCGATCATCCATCCGGCACCGACCGGATTGCCGAAGTGGCTGCCGCAATGGGTTTGGCGCAGGATGCGGTGGTAGTCAATGTGCAGGGCGACGAACCGTTGATCGACCCCGACCTGATCGCTGCAACCGCGGCCCAGGTCCGGTCTGGCGTGCCGATGGCGACCGCCGCGCATCCGATAGCGGACATCGGCGATATATTCAATCCGAACGTGGTCAAGGTGGTGCTCGACAAGGCCGGGCGCGCCTTGTATTTTTCCCGGGCTACGATACCCTGGCATCGCGATGGATTCGCCGAGTCGACGCGAGCCTTGCCGACTGGATATCAGGCACTGCGTCATATTGGTCTGTATGCGTACAGTAATGCGTTTTTGCAGTCTTATCCGCAATTAAGCGTGTCGCCGCTGGAGCAAATCGAAGCGCTCGAACAATTGCGCGTGCTGTGGCATGGATTTCCGATTGCGGTTTATGTCACGCACACGATGCCGGCCGCAGGCGTCGACACGCCTGAGGATCTGGCGCGGGTCAGGCTGGCATTTGGCCGGTAAATGACAAGAAAACCGATCGAAACGCCCGGTTTGGTCAAATTCTGTGGTAAGTTTCATGCAAAGTTTGTGTGATATAAAAGCACATATCCACCATGCGTCATGGCAGCAGCTTGCACCAGGTTCGCGCCGGACGTGGCAATAGAATTCAAAACTTGTTTTAGGAAATGAAATGCGCCTCATCCTGTTAGGAGCGCCTGGTGCCGGTAAGGGCACGCAGGCCACTTTTATCAAAGAAAAATACAATATTCCGCAGATTTCCACCGGCGACATGCTGCGCGCCGCGGTCAAGGCCGGCACCGAGTTGGGCCTGGCAGCGAAAAAAGTCATGGATGCCGGCGGCCTGGTGTCCGACGACATCATCATCGGCCTGGTCAAGGACCGCCTGAAGCAGCCGGATTGCGCCAAAGGCTATCTGTTCGACGGCTTTCCTCGCACCATTCCGCAAGCCGACGCCATGAAGGAAGCTGGCGTGGCGATCGATTATGTGCTGGAAATCGATGTGCCGGACGAAGCCATCATCGAACGCATGAGCGGGCGCCGCGTGCATCCGGCGTCAGGCCGCACTTATCATGTCAAATTCAATCCGCCCAGGGTCGAAGGCAAGGATGACGCCACCGGCGAGGAATTGATCCAGCGCGACGACGACAAGGAAGACACCGTCAAGAAGCGTCTTTCGGTTTACCATGAGCAAACCGAAGTGCTGGTCGATTACTATAATCAATGGGCCGTGTCAGGCCAGCCCGGCGCGCCGAAATATCGCAAGATTGCCGGCGTCGGACCGGTCGAAAGCATTCGCGACAAGGCCTTCGCGGCACTCGCCAACTGAACCAGAGCGGACCTAAGGTCCGCTTTTTTGCATCTCCAGGGGATTTCGCAGCAATTGATTGGCCCGGCCCGGCAAGAATAAAAATAACAGGGCAGCGAAAAAGTTTTGCAGTACGCCGCAGTACGACCACAGCAGAGGCCCACGGTGCCTGTTGTTGCCGTTCCGTGGAAAACGTAGTGGTTGAACTTTGTCGTGATAACAAGGAGGAGTCAATATGGCAGATGCAGCTTTATGGTTCGCCGTCGCATGCGGCTTGATTGCCGTAATCTATGGATTGATATCCCGCAGCTGGATCCTCAAGCAGGACCCCGGCAACCCGCGCATGCAGGAAATCGCCGCCGCGATCCAGCAGGGAGCGGCAGCTTACTTGGCGCGCCAGTACAAGACCATCGGCGTGGTAGGCATCGTGCTGACGATATTGATCGGCGTGTTTCTCGATTTGACCACGGCGGCAGGCTTTGTGATCGGTGCGGTGCTGTCGGGCGCGTGCGGCTTTATCGGCATGAACGTGTCGGTACGTGCCAACGTGCGCACCGCGCAGGCCGCCACACGCGGCATCGGGCCGGCGCTGGATGTGGCCTTTCGGGGCGGCGCCATTACCGGCATGCTGGTCGTCGGGCTGGGCTTGCTGGGGGTGGCGCTGTTTTTCTGGTATGTGACTGGCGGTACGGTGATTGATGCGGCTGCGCTCAGGCCGATGCTGGGCCTGGCGTTCGGCGCGTCGCTGATTTCGATTTTCGCGCGCGGTTCATCCACGACCTCACCGTGAGTCACTGCGCGGGAAATGTGTTTTCACGCGGGCGCGGCGTGGATCTTTCTCTGGACCACCACCGACGCGCGCCCTACGAAAACCTTTTCACCGACCTGGATGCGGGGGCCGGCACGCGGCTTTGGAAATGTGGTGGCGGGGCAAAATTAGGGTATCACTGCGGCGCACGGGGAACATTCTGGAACATACGCGCGACTCAACCCATGGCCTACGCACCACGCGGGTTCGGTCCCGTATCGATCAATGTCGTGGGATTGCACACCGATCAACCAGGTGCAGCCGCGATGGATGGAAAATGGTTCGAAGTGATTTCGCCCTCGCAGTTACACCCAGCCAATCTTCACGAGGCCCAGCTTAAACGAAGGCTGAGAGGACTGGAATAATCGAGCGAGCCAACACGATGGAATTGCACGGAATTGAATCGCGTTTTGTCAGTACGGTTTCGGAAATTCCCCGGCGGAATTCTTCGGCTCGAGATATTTCTACCGGAATAGCGCGCATTCTTAGCGACTTTCTGGTGGTCACAAAGGCGCGGGCGAACGTTGCGGTGGTGGCGTCTACCTTCGTCGGTTTTGCGTTGAATGCTGAAGTGCTTCCCAACCTCCTGTTACTCCTATCGACACTGGGAGGCACTGCGCTCGTCGCCGGCGCAGCCGCGATGGCGAATCAGGCCCGCGAACATTCGTTCGATCGCAGAATGATTCGCACCCGTCATCGCCCCATCGCGGCCGGAAGAATGCGGCGGCGCTCTGCTGAATGGATAAGCGGCGGCATGGCAATGCTGGGTGGTCTGTGGCTTGCCCTTGCAGTGAACACCCTGGCGATGTTTCTAGCCGCGCTTTCGTTCGTCATTTACGTGTTCGCCTACACGGGATTGAAGCGTCGGACCCCTCTGTGCACCCTCGTGGGGGCAATCTCCGGCGCGCTCCCGCTCCTGGTGGGTTGGGCGGCTTCAGGTGTGGAACTCGGGATATTTTCTAGCGTGGCTTTTATCGTTTTATTCTTGTGGCAGATACCACACTTTCTCGCTTTCGCCTGGTGGCGCCGGGCCGATTACCTCGGAGCAGGATACGAGGTGCTGCCGCGGCACGATCGTTGCGGTTATCGAACCGCCGCCTGCGCTTTAGCCTTTACGATGGCAGCGTTCGTTAGTTCATTGATCCCAGCTTTCGCAAAGTTAGTGCATGGCTGGTACTGGGTTGGGGTGTTGGCGCTTGGAGGTGCGTTCTGTTTCTATTCGATTCGCTTTGTGATGAATCGCACCGAAGCCGCAGCCCGTTCCGTGTTTGTCGTTTCGTTGTACTATCTTCCTGCGCTGTTTGCGATCATGCTGCTCTGCAAAGAGAACTAAGAACACCTTTATGACTGCGCTGTCCGAATACAGATCCGTCGCCCTCTCTCACGCTCTGCGCGGGTCGCAATTATTCTCGGGTCTGGCCGCCGCGGACCTTGAGAAAATCGTGCCGATCACCGTCCTCAGAACCCTGGAAAAGAATGAGTATCTCTTTCGACAGGGAGAGCCGTCCCAGGGTTTTTACATTGTTCAGCGCGGCGCGATCAATGTTCACCGGGTCAATGCGGCGGGGAAGGAACAGGTGATTCATATATTCAGAACAGGAGAATCGATGGCCGAAGCAAGTCTCGCGACCTCCACAGGTTACCCGGCGGACGCCCGTGCGGTGGAACCTTCTCAAGTCCTGCTGATCCAAAAGAGTGGCATTCTCGATTTGATCAAGGGCCAGCCGGACCTTGCTTTGAGGATGTTGAGTTCAATGGCGCTTCACCTGCGGGTATTGGTTGGGCAGATCGAAGATATTAGCCTCAAGAATGTCGAAACCCGGATGGCGAATTGGCTGCTCAAGCGTTGTCCGGAGCCGGAGAGCACCCAACCGGTCATCGTTCATTTAACTTCCACCAAAAGAGTCCTCGCCGCAGAGCTGGGAACCGTGAGTGAAACCCTCTCGCGCACATTTTCAAAATTTAGGGAACTGGATTTGATCGCAGTGAAAGGGAGCAATGTGACCATTCTAAATCCCGCGCGCCTGAAAAAGATGCTCAGCGAGCAGATGGAATAACTACTGCTTCGACGCGCCAGCGGCCATTTCAATCCGATGCCGCGCCTTGCAGATAACGGATCACGTCTGCGGCTGAGTAGCCAGTGCGATTTTCCCGGAGAAATCGTGACAGGGCTGTGGCATCATCGCCAGCAGTTACGAGAGCCGGCTCGGATTTCATCCCAACCTGGGTTTGGCCAAGATCTATCGTGGAGAGAAGCCCATTACAGACACATTTGCGGCCGAGAGTTTCAGAGAGAGAGCCACCTTTTGCGAGGTAATGATCTTCCGGTTCCGCCGGGCAGCGGTAGCCAATCGTGCCATCTGCTTTGCGGTAGGCATGTCGGAGGTAACCGAGATCACAGACCCGCTTCCGTTCAGCATAAACTTCGGGCTCTGAAATCGTTTTCTCCAGGCGCACCACCTTGAACGGAAAACCGGTGGGCGAAGCTTGCGGATCCGTGAAGACATCGAGCGTTCCCGCGATGCTTCCTTTAAGCACGCTCTCTTTTAAATGGCTGCTGATACCGGACTCCTCGCAGAATGCGAACGCTGTTCCCACTTGAATGCCCGCAGCGCCGGCAGCGAGCGCAGCGGCCAAACGTTCCGGGGTGGCGAATGATCCCGCCAGCCAGAAAGGCAGTCCCAACGCTCGAATTTTCTCCAAGTCCGCGTGGTCACGCTCCCCATAGACTGGTTCGCCGCGCGCATTGAGTTGCTGCGCGCCACGAGGTGGGGCGTTATGCCCGCCGGCAGAGTCACCTTCCACCACGAATCCATCGATCCGTCCGCTTGCTTTTTTTGCCAGGGTGAGCGCGAGAACGGTCGATGATATGATCGGCAAAAAGGCGGGGCGGTTCAAAGTGGGAGCGCCGGCGGGAAAGAACGTGGCCGGATCAAACTCACAAAAAAAGTCATCGTCCGGGACGGCGCCCTCCACTTCCAGTTTTAAGCGAACCGATTCACCGCGCGCAAGTCGGTCGAGAATTCCCGGTATCGCCATGGGAATGCCGGCACCCATCAAGACATAATCCACTCCCGCGAGCATCGCGCCGAAAAGGGAAGGAAGAGTGGGAAGTTGAATCTTGTGAAGATAATTGATTCCGACTGAACCCGAGTGCCCTTCCCGGGCAAGGAAAACTTCCGTGAAGTTTGCCAGCATGAGCAACTCAACTGAGGCGGCGCTGGGCCGCGCCGACGGAAGCGGTATGGGCCTGAATGGCTCGCTGGCCGCTTTTCCGCCGGGAATAAAAAATTGCCTGAGCACGCGCTCGATTACAGAGCGGATCGGGAATTGCTCGAACGCACGGCGAAGATCCCCATCCGGATCGCCCCCTTGTAACCGCCGTGCGAGAATAACGTCCAAAGCTGTGCCGGAAACGACGCCAAGCTGGCCGGCGCGCGAGACAGCTTTGGCCAGACGCCAGTTGGAGACACCGGCGCCCATGCCGCCCTGGATGATTAGAGGATGATGCATTTAAAGGAGGAATCGTAGCTTACCTTCCCTGTCCGGCATTGAGCTTGGTCAAGGATTGGTCGTGACCACCTGGTGATTCTTTATCCGGAAATCCTCAGCGCCTGGCGCCCGGCATCGGTCATTTTCTCAGGAGTCCAGGGCGGGTGCCATACCACCTGCACATCGACAGTGTTCACTCCGGGCAATTGTTGAATCGCTGCCTTCACGCCGCCTGCGATGCTTTCATGCATAGGGCAACCGGGTGTCGTTAGTGTCATTTGCACCGACACGTCAGCGCCTTCGACCTGGATGCCGTAAATCAGACCGAGGTCAACAATATTGCAACCCAGTTCCGGATCGATGACTTCGCGTAAAGCGTCGCGCACGATTCCTTCCTGAAACGCGGGAGTGATCAAAGCACCCCCTTGGTCAGAACATTGAAAGGCGCAGACGCCGTTTTCACAGGAATCAGATGCAGGCATATCTTCGCGATGTTGACCACGAAGATGCCGATTCCAAGCAACCACACCACGGCCGCTCTCTGCACGCACTCAGCGTGACCCAGCATCGTGCCCATGGTGGCGAGCGTAAGCCCGGCCAGAAAAACCCAGTAGCCGAACATCTGCAGGCGGGCGGAGTAAAGATCCGCCAGCGAGGGTACTTTATTGCGGCCGATCTCACTGCTGTAGCGCGCATACCACACCAGGAAAGGGACGATCTTGTAGAGCATGCCCATAATCGCCAATGTGACCACCCCTAACAAAGCGAGTAATCCATACACGTTTTCAAGCTGACCGGTGAAGGTATTCAACGGCAGATCGCGCTGCGCCAGGCCAAGGCCAAGAACACTGACCGGCACGAGCAAGCCAATCGCGGTTAAAAAATATTTTAATCCCCAATCCAACGTCTTTCGTTTCCGAGCCCGCACCATCGCGGCCAACTCCCATCCATAAGTCGCTAGTCCGGCCACGACCACGCCAGCGAAACCCAGCTTCAAGGCACTGTTGAAGAGCAGTGTCACAAAAAGACCCGCCAATCCCATATTAAGAAGGAGAATCGAGGCCCGCGCTCGGCGCAGGTTCTGAATATCACTCAAGACGAACATTGGAATGAGCTTGTAGGAGACGCCGACAATCAGGATGACAAAAAAGCCAAGTCCGCCCAAATGCGCGTGAGCGTGCATCTGACTGATTGGATCAAATGGACTGACCGGCCAGAGCTTGGCGGACGCGAGGAGCAATCCCGCAACAATCGTGACCGAAAGCCATGCGAGCGCAGAAGTGACTCCCGTGGCCACTACACTCCAGCGCGGGATTCGCCACAAAGTTCGCCCGATATTGTAAACGAAAAGAGCCACCCCACACCCGAGAACCAACCCGAAAGAGGCCGCGAGCGGAATGTTCCAGATCC
>JAKFFK010000172.1:0-2020 GCA_036675285.1 Paucimonas sp.
CTGACCGGCGCCGATGGCGCTAGCTTCGACAACGTGGTGCCGGTGCGCGCCTTTCCGATCCAGGCGCCGGACGACGGGATTGCCATCGTCTCTGCCGACGGCGCCGAGGTGGCGTGGATCGCGCGGCTGGCCGATGTGCCGCAAGCGATGCGCCAGCTGATCGAGGAAGAATTGGCAGGGCGCGAATTCATGCCGCAAGTCTCGCGCATCAATACGGTCACCAGCTTTGCCACGCCGTGCACCTGGAACGTCGACACCGACCGCGGCCCGACCAGTTTTGTCTTGCGCGGCGAAGAAGACATCCGCCGCATCGGGCCGAATGCCTTGCTGATTGCCGACAGCCACGGGATTCATTTTCTGATCCGCGACCTGACGGCGCTGGACCGGCACAGCCGCAGGATTCTGGACCGGTTCCTGTAAGCCGCAAGTACATGCCGGAAATGCTGCCGGCGGCTAATTTACTTCGACTACCAGAGCCGAATCGAATGCCGGGTTTTCCCATGCGAGCTGCTGCGGCGAGGCCGCTGCGCGCCGGTTGGTCGCATAGCCGCGCGGGTTGGTGACCACGCGCGCGCCGCCGACCCGGTAATCGAAACTGTCGTGCACATGGCCGTGGATCCACAGGTCGGCCTGGCCGACCAGCGGCGTCAGCTCGCTGATGAAGGCGGCATTGATGATCGAACCGGCAAAGCGCGGATGAATCGAGTGCGGATGCGGTCCGTGATGAGTCACCACCACTGTTGTGCCGTCGAAATTTTCAGCCAGCTGTTGCTGCAACCAGGCGCGCGACGTGGCGTGGATCTGCTGCGCATCCTGTGCAGAAAAAATCCCCTGCCCGAAACGGATCAGGCGATGGTCCGGCAACAGCTTCTCGGCTTCCTGCATGGCTTCGGCCGGATCGAATGGCGCCAGCTGGTAATCGGTCCACAGGCAGCAACCGAGAAAGCGCACGCCGTTGATCACCAGCGCATCCCGTTCCAGAAAATGCACATTGCTGCCTTGCGCCTGTTCCCGTAGCTGCCCGATCAATTCCTCGTATTGCTGATGGTAAGCCTCATGATTGCCGTGCACATACACCACCGGCACCGGCCAATCGGCAAATGCCGCAAGCGCCATCGTGCTGCGATGGATATCACCGGCAATCACCAGCACATCGGCATCGGCCGGTTCGATGATGCGATAGTCTGGAAACTGCTTTTCCAGAAATTCGTAATGCAAGTCGGAAGCGATCTGGATTTTCATGCGGTTCAGGAAGCTTGGCTTCAAAAATTTGCAACAGTTGTCATGATACGCAATTCATCATGACGCCGGATCGCACCAGTTGTCCAGATCGACGGTCTGGCTTTATCGGCGATGGGTAGATCGATTTTACCGTTTTCTCCAGCACTCCGAAAATCCGGCCTGGAATGCTATTTACCTAACCTGGCAAGAGCAACATGCCGGCCTATTGTCCTATTGTCCTATTGTCCTATTGTCCTATCGTCCTATCGTCCTATGGGCCACACTGCTAGCGCCGCCATTGCGCGCGCATCAGCCACACCCGGCTGCGCTGCCTGGGTTGCAGACTGCTGTTGACGATGGCAATCGCGCCTGCGGCATTCATTGCCAGTTTTTCCATCAGCAAGCCTTGCTGGCTGCCGTTGCCCCCGGCCGCCGGATCGCGGCTGTTGGGCACCATTGCCGGCGGCGTGAAACTGTCACCGGCATCGTCCGAGACAGTGAATGCCAAGCCAAACGGACCCGCCTCCCGGTCAGCAAACACTTCCCAGATCACGCATAACCTGCCGTGCGCATCGGCCGCCAGCGCCGGATAGCCGGCGCCTGTGGCATCACCGGCCGAGGCGGATGAAGATGAAATGGCGCGCGCCGCGCCAAAGCCGCCGCCTTCGAGCCAGCGGCTGTAGCGAATATGGTAGCGCGCAAATGGCCCGCCAGCGCTTTCCGCATATACCAGATGCAGCGTGCCGCGCGCATCGAAAGCAAGTTTGGGCGCGTCCGAATAGCCGCGACCGGCGCCGAC
>JAKFFK010000045.1:0-12503 GCA_036675285.1 Paucimonas sp.
TGGCCGGGTGCTGCAGGCGATCCGCGAAAACGATTTCCGGGCTGAAGCGATCGGTTACCGGGTGGTGGTGTTTAGGATCTGGTCGAACATTCTCGGCGCGCTGTTTGCCACGCTGGCCGGGTGTCTCTTGGCGCTGTGGCTGCGCTATAACAGCCCGGACACGTCGCTGTCGTTCGTGATCATGGTCGATATCCTGCTGATCGTGGTCATCGGCGGCATGGGCACGATGTATGGCGCGGTGATCGGCACGACGCTGCTGCTGACGGCGGAAAGCTATCTGCAGGAATTGTTCCGGGTGGCGTCATCGGCCACCGAAAGCGTGCCGATGCTGTCAGCGCTGTTGTCGCCGGACCGCTGGCTGCTGTGGCTGGGCGTGCTGTATGTGCTGTCGGTGTATTTCCTGCCGATGGGCGTGGTCGGCAAGCTGCGCCTGCGCGCCTTGTTTGCCAAAAAATAAGGCATGCAACCAAGCTCACATTACCTGCGCTGCTGCGATCGTGAAATTCATTATGTCGAGTGGGGTGACAGAAATGCCCCTCCACTCATCATGTGGCACGGTCTGGCACGTACTTGCCGGGATTTCGACGATCTGGCGCAGGCATTGTGCGGCACGTATCACATCATCGCGCCCGATACCATCGGGCGCGGTTTGTCGCAGTGGAGTCAGGCGCCGGATGATGAATATTGTCTGGCGTTTTATGCGCAAATTGCCCAATCTCTGTTCGATCAGCTCGGCATCCAGCGCGCACGCTGGGTAGGTACTTCAATGGGCGGCGCCATCGGCACCAGGGCCGCCGCCACCACGCTGAAAGACCGAATCAGCCATCTGGTATTGAACGATAATGGTCCGGTGCTGGTGCCGGCTGCGCTGGAACGCATCAAATCCTATGCCGGCAGCCCGCCGCAATTCGACACGGTGTCCGAACTGGAAGCTTACCTCCGCAAAATCTATCTGCCGTACGGATGGCAAAGCGATGCGCAATGGCGCCGCATGACGGAAACCTCGGTACGTCGTTTACCCGATGGAAAAATCACCACCCATTATGATCCGGCCATGGTGCGTCAATTCTTTGTGCACGCGGATGATTACAGCTCATGGGAATCTTATGATCAGCTGGATCTGCCGACGCTGGTCATACGCGGCGAAAATTCCGATTTGCTGTCACAAGCAGTCGTTGACGAAATGGCGACGCGTGGACCGCGCGCGCAAGCGGCCATCATCCCGGATTGCGGTCATGCGCCCTGCCTGAACGTGCCGGCGCAAATCGACATCGTGCGCGCCTTTCTGGCGCGTTAATCAAGCCATCCTGGCGGCCGGGCCAAGGCCCGTCAGCCCAATTCAGACAGCAGGGATAATGCGTTCGGCATGGCTGCGCCGCTTGCGGTATTGTCGAAGATGCACCAGGCTGTCTTGCCCTGCTCCCGGGATTGACGCAGTTGATCCGCCACCTGCTGCAGGAATGCATCCGGGTAGCGCGAGTGATACATCACCGGCGATCCATGCAGCCGGAAATACACGCTGCTGGTCGCATCCATTGCAAAGGGCTGGTCGACGACCGGTGGGTCTGCGTACACGCGTGCAACGTCAAGCGTAGCCAGCATACTGGCCGCTTCCATTGAAAACCAGCTGGCATGACGTGCTTCGCAGACAATCGGCACCGCGATCTGCATCGTCAGTGCGGCATAAAATGCATGCGCTACTTCGGCCTTGAAATGCAGGCCGGGTGGCAGCTGGACCAGCAGGCATCCAAGTTTTTCACCCAGATTGCCGACTTCTTGCACAAACCGGGATAGTAACGCATCAACGTTTTGTAGACGATGTTCATGCGTGATTGTGCGCGGCACTTTTACGGAAAAGCGAAACCCATCCGGTACACTATTGCGCCAGCGGGCATAGGTTTCCGGGCGGTGCGGCCGGTAAAAGGAAGTATTGATTTCAACAGCCGGCAACACCGCGGCATAACGTTCGAGATGGCTGCCAGTGCGCGGAAAATTTTCCTGCAGGGCACCCGGAACGCTCCATCCAGCGCAACCGATCAAGACCCGTTGTGTTTGGTGCGGATGAATCGGAAACGCTCCCAAAAAGAAGCTTGTCAATAAGGTCGCATCAAGCTCAACCTAAGCGCCGGCAACAACGCCAAAACGCCGTATCGACGCATCGCAGCCAGCGTCTCAAACCGCAGTATCGCTACTGTATGTCTGTAGATTTGACGCATGACCAATGGACAAGTTCGTTTCAGGCAGAGCCGGCAGGCAGCAAACAGGCTTGGTATGGCTTAGGTAAAGGATTTCAATGCCGAATCGACACAATAGCTTACTGATCTTGAAGCAATAATTGCCTGTATAACCAAACTTCGCTGCAACTGCCAGGCAATATGCATGCGTTTTTTTTGCTACACTCGTCAACCCGATCATGCAAGGATGCCGTCATGTTAATCGCCACCCGTTCTCCGGATTTGAAAACGGTATTGATCGCCAGCGGACTGGTGTTGTCGCTGGCCCTGGGCGTGCGGCATGGATTCGGTTTCTGGCTGCAACCGATTTCTCAGGCGCACGGCTGGACTCGGGAAACCTATTCTCTGGCGCTGGGCCTGCAAAATCTATTGTGGGGTGCATTCGGTCCATTTGCCGGGATGGCGGTGGACCGTTTCGGCACCGCGCGCGTGGTGATCATTGGCGCCGTGCTGTATATGGCGGGTTTGCTGTGGATGGCCTTGGTCACGCAGCCGACATTGTTCGTCATCGGTTCCGGCATCCTGATCGGCGGTGCGCTGGCTTGCACCGCCTTTGGCGCGATTAGCGGCATCATCGGGCGCACGGCACCCGAGGCGAAGCGTTCATGGGCATTCGGCCTGTCGTCGGCCGCCGGGTCGTTCGGCCAGTTCGTGCTGATGCCGGTCGAACAGCAAATGATTTCATCCAGCGGCTGGCAAAACGCCTTTTTCATGCTGGCTGTCATGGTGCTGCTGGTAATGGTCCCGATGGCGTTTTACCTGCGCGAACCGGCGTACGTCAAGGCCGGCGGCCACGAACAAAGCATCTGGAACGCTACCCGCGAAGCGTTTACCTACAAGCCGTTCCTGCTGCTGGTGGCAGGCTACTTCGTGTGCGGCTTCCAGGTGGTGTTCATTGCGGTGCACTTGCCGGCCTACCTGAAAGACAAGGGCATGATGGATCCAAATCTCGCGGTCATGGCGCTGGCGCTGATCGGCCTGTTCAATATTTTCGGCTCCTACTATGGCGGCAAGCTGGGTGGCAGGTTGCCCAAGCGCTATCTGCTGTCATCGATTTACATCAGCCGCGCGGTCATCATTTCACTGTTTCTGCTGGCGCCGTTGTCATCCTGGTCAGTGTATATTTTTTCAGCGGCGATGGGCCTGTTGTGGCTGTCAACCGTGCCGCTGACCAATGGCGTGGTAGCCGGCATTTTTGGCGTCAAATACTTGTCGATGCTGTCTGGCTTCGTGTTTTTTTCACACCAGGTCGGGAGTTTTCTCGGTATCTGGCTGGGCGGCTACCTGTATACCAAAGAGGGCACTTACAACACTGTATGGGTGATCACGATCGTGCTGGGTGTGTTCGCGGCATTGATCAATTTGCCGATCAATGAAAAGCCGATCGTGCGGGCTACGGCTGCAGCCGCGTAACCCAGGACCGGGCAGGCAAGGCGCCGGCAGCAGGGACGACGCGCGGCACGGCAACGCACTCTCGTATTACAATCAAGGGCCCAGCCCACCGAATCGATGCTGCCGATGCGCGCCCATTTGTTGCAATTACTCGCCGGAATTCTTCTAGCCCTGGTCTTGGCCGGGACATTCGTGGCTTACCTGCGCCCTTCGTTTGTATTCGATCTGGCCAACCGGATCATTATGTGCTTTTGAATTGGCAATAAATAGCCAAAAAGCACGCAAGTAACAAACGCTCGCCAAATGGCCGCTGGAATACATCAACCCGGGATCGCAGGTGCGCCTGGTCAAGGTACAATAAGCCCATGGATATCACCTTGCCCGAGCTGGAACGCGCCATCAACTACTGGCGCAACCTGCGGCCTGCCACCGGCGAAGAACGGTCCCTGTCGGCCGAAGTGAATTTGCTGGCGACCGTGTATGCGCTGATGATTTTCAATCACACTGCAAGTGTGCCGCTCGAAGCGCTGGATCCGGCGCCGCGCCGGCTGATTGAATCCTGGCGCGTGCAGCAAGCCCAGGCCAGCGCCTGAAGCTTTCGCTGTGCGCTGTCAATCTGGCGGGCAAAATTAATCCAAAGCCTGCGCTTATGCTGCCAGATGGCGTGCCTGGCGTTGCGGCAATGCCTGCTCGCTTTTCCTCGAATCGGCTACCGATTTCTTCTTGATATGGGCCTTGTGCGCTTGCCCGGCATAATCGCTCTCCAGTAATGCCTGGACTTGCTCAGCTGCCACGCCCTGGATTTGCAGCCACTGTCCGACCAGTGCCGCCAACCGGTCCAATGCAATCCGATGGGTAGCATCGGTGCTGGCATACAGCCAGTCCGACAGCGCCATGAATCGCGCAAACGGGGCATCGCTCAGGATCGACGGCAGCGTATGCGCAAAGCGGCCGGAATTGGCAATCATGTCCCAGTAGCGGGCAAAGCGCACCAGTCGCTGCATGCTGGCAAAATCGATACGGTCGGTGGCCAGGATCGTGTAGGGCGGATGGGCATCGAATACCAGCTGGTAAGTTTCGGTATGGCGGATGATCGGCGTGCCGCGCAGCCGTTTCAGGATGCCGAACTGGATTTCATGTGGCTTCAGCGCATACAGCTGGTCAAAGCCGCGCGCAAAACTGTCGATATCCTCGCCCGGCAAGCCGGCGATCAAATCGACGTGCAAATGGGCATTTGAATGCTCGCATAGCCAGCGGATATTGTCGGCTGCCTTGTCATTATTTTGCTTGCGGCTGACCAAGGCTTGCACTTCCGGATTGAAGCTTTGAATGCCGATTTCAAACTGCAGGCTGCCGGCAGGGAATTTGGTAATCGCGTCTTTCAAAGCATCCGGCAAATGGTCGGGTACCACTTCGAAATGCGCATACACTGGGTCGTCGGGCGCAGCGGTCAGCTTGTCGAGAAAGAATTGCATGATCTTCAGGCTCGACTTGATGTTCAGGTTGAAGGTGCGGTCGACGAACTTGAATAGCCGCGCGCCGCGTGCATGCAATGCTTCGAGTTCGGCCAGAAAGATATCCAGGTCAAACGGCCAGGCAGTCTTGTCCAGCGCCGACAAGCAGAATTCGCATTTGAACGGACAGCCGCGCGATGCTTCCACGTACAGGGTGCGATGGGCGATATCTTCCGCCGAATACAAGTTATACGGCAGCGTCAACTCGGCCAGCGGCGGCTGCACCCCGGCATGCATCTTCATCAAGGGTTGGGGGCCATTCAGAATCTGACGACACAAATCGGCAAAGGTGATGTCGCCCCAGCCGGTCACGACATAGTCGGCCAATTGCACGATGGCTTGCTGACTGGACTCATGGGAAACTTCCGGTCCGCCCAGCACGATCGTCACCTGCGGCGCGACCCGCTTGAGCATCGAGACCACCTTGGTGGTTTCTTCGACATTCCAGATATAAATGCCCAAGCCAATGATGCGTGGCTGCTGGGCCAGCAGTTTTTCTACAATTTCACTGGTTTTGGTGCCGATGACGAATTCTTGCAAGCGCGTGTCTGGCTGCAGTTCGCCCATATTGGCCAGCAGATAACGCAAGCCCAGCGATGCATGGGCATAACGCGCATTGAGGGTGGACAACAGGATATTCATGATTAAAGGCGCACAGACAAAACCGCCATTTTACGCTTCCTGCGTGCCAGCTCTGGCTGGGCGCATGATGAAACCGTCCGCCCGTCAGAAAAATCCCCGGGATTGCGATAAACTAAATGCGGTATCTTCCCGCCATCTTGTCTTGGCGCATCAATATCAATCGATGCGCCAAGCTTCACTCCTTGCCATTGCAACCAGCAGAAAGTCGATTCCCATGATGGATTCCAAAGAAATCAATCCGGCCAACCACCGCATAGCGCTGGTCTTGCAAGGCGGCGGTTCACTTGGCGCCTATCAGGCAGGCGTATATCAGGCTTTGCATGAACATGGCCTGACGCCCGACTGGGTGATCGGTACATCGATTGGTGCAATCAATGCAGCATTGATTGCAGGAAATAAGCATGAGCACTGCGTTCAGCGCTTGCAGGAATTTTGGGATCGGGTAGCACATGGCGACATATTTGACATGAACAAAGTGTCGGATCCTGCGCGTCAATTCAATATCCGTCTGGCGACGCTCGATGCCGTCACGCGCGGCGTTCCCGGCTTTTTTGCACCGCGCACCATGCATCCTTTTTCACTCGGCTTGCCGGTCGATCCTGAAGAAGCCAGTTTTTACGATATTGCGCCGTTGGCCGGCACGCTACGCCAGCTGGTGGACTTTGATTACCTGAATGCGCCGGGCGGCATGCGGCTGACGGTGGATGCAGTCAAGGTGACTTGCGGCAAGCTGTTCAGCTTCGACAATCGGGAACGCGCAATTTGTGCTGAACATATCCTAGCCAGCGGTGCGCTACCGCCAGGTTTTCCGCCGGTGCGTATCGACGGCGATCTGTACTGGGATGGTGGTTTGTTTTCCAATACGCCACTGGAAACCGTACTCGATGATGAGCCGCGCATCAATACCTTGTGCTTTATGGTCGACCTGTGGAGTGCGTCAGGCGAAGAGCCGACCACCTTTGATGAAGTATCCACCAGGCAAAAAGATGTAATGTTTGCATCCCGTTCGAAAAACCATATCGAGCATTATCTGGAGCTGCACCGTCTGCGCCGCACCGTGCGTGAATTGCATGCCCAGTTGCCGCAGGAAGACCAGCACAAAAACAAAAAGGTGCTGGCGGACGTCGGCCGCGATTCGACGATTCATATCGTGCGGCTGGCGTATTCCGGCCGTGACTGGCACATGGCGTCAAAAGATGTCAATTTTTCCAAAGGGTCGATCCGCTGGCGCTGGGAGCAAGGTTATCAAGATGCGCTGCGCGGCATCCAGCATCGCGGCTGGGTATCGTTTGTCCCGGACGAAACCGGGATTGTCGTGCATGAACTGGTGCCGGACGAGGCCAATGCCGTTGGCGTCAAATAATCGAGACATGTGCCGCGGGGCCGACAGCCAAACGCGCGGCGCACTCAGCCACCGACCGCATGTTGTTACGGCGCAAGCACCGTTTGCCTGCTCATCGCATTACGATCTGCCAGTTTGGGCAGGTACAGCATGAGTAGTCGCAGCTTGGCCAGCTTCATATCCCGGTAACATCTTGATGGCTGTTGTCAACACAGCCGGAACCCCCAGATCAGGCATCAGAATGTTTTGCTGCGTCTACCGGCCATAATTGCGCCAGGATCGCACTGCAGCAAGATGTTTGTTACAGCGCAATAAAACTTCCCGATTAGCTAGTTGAGTTTTTGACAATATGTCGTTACACTCCTTAGCCGCATTGCAACAATTCCAACTGCCATCAAGCATAGATGCGGGAAACTGGTAGTCAGCAGCGCAATGCAGTTATGGTGCAACGCACAAAAAGTGCTTGACATCTAAAATAAAGGGGCTAGAATAGCCTTTGTTGCAGCGCACAATAAGCGTTCTGCCAGATCACAGTGTTTCCTTTTTATTCTAGGAGAAAAAAATGTTTCCAATTCAAGACCAATTTTCTGTTGCTACCAAAGCTAATTTCGAAGCCCAATTCGCTCTGATCAGCGCATTGACCGGCAAGGCATTCGAAGGCGTCGAGAAACTGATCGACCTGAACCTGACCGTGGCCAAGACTTCGCTGGAAGAAACCAATGCCGCTGCCAAGCAATTGCTGGGCGCTAAAGATGCACAAGAATTCTTTTCGCTGGCTGCAGCTCAGGCACAGCCGAATGCTGAAAAAGCCGTAGCTTACGCACGTCATGTTGCCAACATCGCGACCAGCACCCAGGCAGAAATCACCAAGACTGCAGAAGTGCAAATCGCAGAAACCAGCCGCAAGGTATCCGCACTGGTCGATGATGTCGCAAAAAATGCACCAGCCGGTTCGGAAAACATGGTTGCCATGTTCAAATCGATGATTGGCAACGCCAACGCCGGTTACGAGCAAATGACCAAGACGACCAAGCAAGCCGTGGAAGCGATTGAATCGAACATGAGCACTGCAACTGCGCAATTCACCCAGGCTGCCGAAAAAGCAACCGGTCGCGCCAAGAAGTAATCGCCGC
Organism: Paucimonas sp.; assembly: GCA_036675285.1. Classification (GTDB taxonomy): domain Bacteria; phylum Pseudomonadota; class Gammaproteobacteria; order Burkholderiales; family Burkholderiaceae_D; genus Paucimonas. The sequence goes on from JAKFFK010000045.1 coordinate 8,258, forward strand.
ACCAACAGCAAGACACGCGGGCCGCATTAGCGGCCCGTTTTTTATTGCGGCAGCAAAAGTATGGGCGGCCCGGCCGCTCGATCGTTGCAGTGCCGCGTCCCGAATGACGCTTCAGCAAAAGCACGAACAGCGCACTGTGCAGACGGCTTGCACGCGGCAGCATCAATGAATTGCCGAAAAAGCCGTGCCGGCAACTGGTTGATGCGCAAAGCGCTTGGCATGTCCTTTGCAAATGGGGATAATGCACAACGTTTTTTACCCACAGGCGTAAGGCGTCACTGCCCAGGCGAATATTTCATGTATAGCGAACCCATCATGTCCTCAGACGCTGCTGCTGCAACCGGTGCCTCCCCGCGCAAGGGCCCTGCCTATATTGTCAGGGGCTCGCAAATTCACGGCCGCGGCGTTTTTGCCACGCGTGACATTGCTGCCGGCACCCGTATCGTTGAATACAAGGGAGAGCGCATCACGGAAAAGCAGGCGCTGCAGCGCCACGGCCGCAATAAGGAAAATCCCCATCACACTTTCTTTTTCAGCCTGGAAGACGGACGACTGATCGATGGCGCCAAAGACGGCAACAATGCACGCTGGATCAACCATGCATGTGCGCCGAATTGTGAAGCGGCCGAACAGGATGGCCGGGTATTCATCTATGCGTTGCGCGATATTTTTCCTGGCGAAGAATTGGGTTACGACTATGGCTTGATCGTCAGCGAACGCCATACCCCGGCGCTCAAGCGCGCCTATGCCTGTCATTGCGGTGCCAGCAATTGCCGTAAAACCATGCTGGCGCCCAAGCGCAAAAGCACAAAAGCCGCTTAGGCAGCACCAGCGCAGCCCCAATGTGGCGACGGCCAGCCACGGCCAGCCCGATGGCGGCTGGGTGCTGCGCTTGACTTCTCAACTGTTTCCGAACGATCATCACGGCGTGCCGGCTTGGCACAGGCGCCGCAGGCCCGGCATGGGAACGATTGCATCAATAAAGGATGAACGATGAAGCAGCTACTGGCAGTGATCGCGGCAATTTGTTGCGCTGGTTGTGCAACCGCCGTGAGCCACTCTGCGCCCTCCGAAGATGCCAAGACTGCGACAGCCTCGTTGCGTTTTCAAAATCCGGCGCTCGACCCGCGCAACGGGGGGCAGTTGATCACCGCCGATCTCTTGCGACCGGGCGATATCCTGCTGTCGGCAGCCAGCGGCATTACCTCGGCTGGCGTACGCCTGCTGACGCTGGCGCCGGTCAGCCATGCGTCGCTGTATGTCGGTCACGACGGGATTGTGGAAGCGGTCGGCAGCGGCGTGCGGCACCGCAAAATTGCCGATGTGATTGCCGAAGAAAGCGTGATTGTCGTCTTGCGTCATCCACAATTGCTGCAAGAACATGGCGACAGCATCCGCGGATTTGCGCTGCAAAAAATCGGCAGGCCGTATGACCATCTCGGCATCCTGCTGCAAGCGCCTTTTTCAATCGAACGGCGTCTATGCGAATTGCCGATGGTGCCGGAGGCGATCCGCAATGCCTGCCTGCATGGGATCGCCACGATCCAGCTCGGCACGCCGGACAACGACCGGTTTTTTTGTTCGCAACTGGTGCTGGAAGCGTATCGCCAGGCCGGGCTGCCATTGACGGCTGCCGATCCGCGCTGGATCAGCCCGGCCGACATCCTGCATATGCGCGAAGGCGACGTGCCCTCCATGAGCATTTGCCAGGCACTGAGCTACGTCGGCCACTTGAAATTTTCACCGGCCAGCACGCTCGCTCAAGCCCAGTAACTTGCCCTGCAGATCGCTGTCGCCAGTGCGCTCAGGACCGGCTCGATTGCAGACGGCGAGATTCTTCCATCAACATCTTGCCCGAACGGCACACCGATGGCGAATTTTCCTTGCGCCGGCAGGCAGCCTCGTCAGCGTATTCACTGGTCACAACGAAACTGGCATTGCCACCCATCAGATACCATGCTTCTTCCTTGTATGACGGGACGGTGCTGATCCAGCCAAGTTCAAACGCTACCAACCCGAGCATGCCGGCAACCGCAACCGCACCCATTGCATAACGCGCGCGGCGCTCCCACACCACTATCGAAACAGCCATTTTCATTTCTCCAAAGCAATGAAAATATGATGGCTGAAATACGGCGCGCAGGCGAGAGTTTACAAAGATTATGTAAAAATAATCGGCCGGCTGTTGCAAATTTATCGCGTTCTATTAGCGAATCATCAAGCCATCAATGCAGCTGGCCGGCGCCGTAAATGACGACGCGACCAACACTCGGCAGCGCTATCATCTGTAGGTTACCGGCATCGGCATGCCGGTAACCAGTACAGATAGTGCGGTGCGCTTCAATGCAGCGAGCTGCGTGCAGAATGATCGCGCGTGTGGAGTGGTGGCGCCGGCATGCCGGCATGATCGGCCGCAGCAGCAGTATCAATGGCAACCAGGATGTCATGCGCGGCGAAGTAATACACCATATGCCCCATGCCGGAAATCACTTTTAATTCGCTGTGCGGCAGTTCTGCATGCAGGCGTTCCGAATGATAGCGGGTGCTGACCATGCGGTCTGCGCTGCCGGCCATAATCACGACTGGCATCATCAATTCGTGATACCGGTGTTCGAACGCCTGCGCCGCTGGAATCATTAATTTTCCTTCAGTCGCCGATGCGCGCAATTGGGAGGGCCGCAATGCCAGCCATACCGGGAATTGGGAAAAACGTGCAGGTGTCGAAGGCGGGCCAAATACGCGTCGCAACAGCACTGGCCAGATCAGGCGCGATAGCAGCGGTGAAACGGTATAGCGCAGCACGTCGCCAATCAGTGGCGTGGTCAGCAGCGCATTGACCATCGCATCCAGGCGTATGCTTGGATAGTAATAGCCGGACAATAACACCAGGCTGCGCACGCTTTGCGGATAATCGAGCGCCATAGCCAGGGCGACTAAGGTCCCCCAGGAATGACCGGCGACGATCGCCTGTTCAATACCCAGCTGCTGCAGAGCACGATGCAACAGTTGCGCCTGCTCGGTGGGTGTCCATTGCCGGTGGCGCGGCCGCTCGCTATAGCCATAGCCGGGCCGGTCGAACACAATCACCCGGTAATGCTCCGCAGTCAGATTCAACAGTCCGCTGATGTCGAGATCTTCTGCCATGCTGCCGTTGCCATGAAACAGCACCAGCGGCTGTCCCTGGCCGCGTTCAATATAGTGCAGCCTGACGCCATCGACGTCGATGAACTGGCCGCGTGGCGGATGCAGCTGCTCGGCCTGGCGATTCTTATGGCGCACCAGCAGGGCCGACGCGCCCAGCAGCGCGCCGGCTGCCAGTAGCGGTGTGCGATACCGCTGCACAGCTTGCAAAAACCGTTGAGCCAAGGGCCATGATTTGTGGGTGACTTGTGCAATTGTTCTTGAGAGAGGATATCGATTTTCCATGAGGGTTCCTGGCAATAAGATCGAATCGATAAGGCTCTGTTGGCAAGCGCTTGGTTCCCGGTTTTGACCGGTTGCCGGTAGCCGGCAATTAGCCGCGCCGACATGGGAACTATTGCCTGTTGCCCGATTTTTCAAGAATATTCTTGCACTGCCAGCAGTGCCGCCGTCATCGATCAGGGATTGGCGCAACCGGGTTGGCAGTTGCAGCGTAATGCCAGGCGGATGCGTGCCGGCTTCCAAGGTGTCGAAAATCAATTGCCGTGCGGCCTGATGTGCCGGGGTTTGTCGCGCGTGTTGATCGCTTTTGTAAGATGCGCACGTAACCGCGCGCATCTGGTCGGTAGCCGGTAAACCGAATGCGTCTGATTTTGTGTCATGACGTGCAGGCTAATGTGCAGCGAATAAAGCTCGGCTGAACACTTTACTGCGGAATCGCATAGTGTGAAACATCCATTCGCATGATCATGGAGTACAGCTTGCATAGCATATCGACTGCATAAACGGTCGGTGGAGAATCAATATGATCAGGCAAGAGAAAGCGATGGCAAAAGTATTTGTGGCATCCATTTGTACTAATTACTTCAGAAAAATTTCACTGTTTTTCGGCTGCAATTAAAGCATTTCTCATTGTAATTATTTCCTGAAAATTTCCGATTTTCCTACACCACAATCAGTCAGTGTCCTATGCCACTGAGCAGCTTCCCCTGCTAGCATCCCTAGAGTAGGCGAGTTGTTTTACATGTCATTGCACACACTATTGGAGATCAACATGAATTTTATTATCTGGATTGTCGTAGGTGGCATCATCGGTTGGCTGGCA
>JAKFFK010000268.1:0-12503 GCA_036675285.1 Paucimonas sp.
GCATTGATCACCTGGTCGACGCCGATGCCGAGCGCTTCCATTTCGGTCGGCTTCACGTAGATATTGATTTCGCGCATCAGGCCGCCGATCAGCGTCACCGAGCCGACGCCGCGCACGTTTTCCAGGCGTTTCTTGACGACCTGGTCGGCAATGACAGTCAGTTCGCGCAGGCTGCGCTGGCTGGCGCTGCTGTCATTGGTGACCGATACCGAATAGATCGGCCGGTCGGCAGGATCATAGCGGGTGACGCGCGGTTCCTTGACTTCCTTCCTGAACACGGCTTTGACCAGCGCCACCTTTTCGCGCACATCCTGCGCTGCCTGCGCGGCGTCGACCGTCAACGCGAACTCGATGATCACCACCGACGAGCCTTCGTAGGAACGCGAGGTCAGGCTGTTGATGCCATTGATGGTATTGACCGCTTCCTCGATCTTGCGGGTCACATCGGACTCGACCGTCTCGGGCGATGCGCCTGGGTAATCGGCCTGCACCACCACCACTGGAAAAGTAATGTCGGGAAACTGGTCGACTTGCAGCCGCTGGTAGGAAAACAGGCCCAGCACGACAAAAGCCACCATCATCATGGTGGCCAGGACCGGGTTGCCGATGCTGATGCGTGTAAACCACATGGGGTGTCAGTCTTTCGTGGTCATCAACGGGTGGCCGCTGCAGGAACGGCAGTCGCCGGGACAGCAGCGGCGCTGGCGGCGGTCAATGCCGCTGCCGGTGCGGCTTGGGCATAACGCACGGCAGTGCCGGCCGGCAAATTGCCCATATTGCTCTTGACGATCACCGCGCCCTGATCCAGGCCGCCGAGAATTTCCACCGCGGCACCGGCGCCATTGTCGCCGCGGATGCCGAGCGTGACCGGTTTTTGCAGCAGCATGCCGTTTTCAATCGCATACACCACCGGCCGGCCAGCCTGCTGCTGGACTGCCGCCTGTGGCACCGTCAACACTTGAGACTTCTTGGAAAGCGTCAGTTGTGCTTCGCCAAACATGCCGACCCGCAGCATGCCCTGCGGATTGTCCACATGGATATAAGTCAGCACCGAGCGCGAGCCGGTCTGGGTGGCCGGGTTGATGCGGGCCACCTTGCCGGTCAGCACAGTAGCCAGGCCTTCCAGCCTGACTTGCACTTCCTGCCCGAGCGCCACATGCATGATATCGGTGGTTGGCACCGCCGCTTCCAGTTCCATCTGGCGCAGGTCGACCACATCCAGCAGGCGGCTATCGATCGAAACTTTTTCGCCCGGCTGCACCGAGCGGCTCGCGATCAGGCCGGAAATCGGCGCCCGCACCACGCTGTCGCTCATGGATTTCTGGGCCAGATCGACGCTGCCCTGAGCCGACGCCATATTGGCGCGGGCAATGTCGTACTGGCTGGCGGCATTGTCAAAGGCGTTTTGCGAAATGAAGCCCTGATTGACCAGCGCGCGGTTATTGTCGCGTGCCTTGGTGGCAATCGCCAATTGGCCGCGGGCAGCCTGCAGGCTGCCCCGGGCTTGTTCCAGGCGCGCCTGATATTCAGTGGCATCGATTCTTGCCAGCACCTGGCCGGATTGCACTGTTTCCCCTTCGCGCACCAGCACTTCGCGCACTTCGCCGGCCACCTTGGCCTTGACAACTGCCTGGTTGACCGCATGCAGCGAACCGGACAGCAGCAGGACTTGCCGCAAGTCGCGCAGTTGTACCTGGGTGACATCGTCCGGCAGAAATTCCAGCACCGCCGGCGCCTTGACAGCAACCGGCACCGGAGCAGGCGCCGCACGCTTTTTCAGCACGGTCGCACCGACTCCGGCTGTCAGCAGGGCGGCAATCAACAAACTCCAGAACGTGCGGCGTGTCAGCATGGTTGGGTAATGGTTGGAACAGGGGCGGCAGGATCGGCCAGCAAGCCGCGCAGAAATATATCGAGATACGACTGCAAATAGGCTTCAGGTGAAATCTGGTCCAGGCAGCAAGCGCCGAACGAATGGTTCCACATCATCAGCATCACCATCGGCGCCACTACCACATGCATCGCCTGCTGGGTATCGATCGGCCGGAATTCGCCACGCGCAATGCCATGTTCCAGCATGCGGATGATGATGGCGTTGATGCGCGAACTGACTTCTTCATAGTAAAATCGGGCTACTTCGGGGAAATTGCCGGATTCGGCCATGATCAGCTTGGTAATCCCGGATACCTTGGTATTGCCGATGCGCGCCCACCAGCCCAGCATGATTTCCTGAAACAGCACTGCACTCGGCCCATCGTACTGGTCGATGATGCCTTCGGCTTCGCCGATCACTGGAATCATGTTTTCGCGCACCACCGCCTTGAACAATTCTTCCTTATTGGTGAAATACAAGTACAGCGTGCCCTTGGATACACCGGCGCGCGCCGCGACATCATCCAGCCGGGTGGCGGCAAAGCCGCGTTCGACGAATAAGTCGAGTGCAGCGGCCAACAATTCCTGCGGGCGCGCTTCCTTGCGACGCTCCCAGCGCTTGCTTTTCAATGGGCATTGCATGGTAGAAAGCCTAATAACTTACTGACGAGTCAGTAATATAAGCGGCATTGTCATTGCCGTCAAGCGAGTGTCCGGCCTTGTTTCAACTGATACATGCCGTTACAAAGCCCTGCTGTCTGATAGGCCGAATCCCAGTAGAATCAGGCCATTATTTTTATTACCGACTGACTATGAACTGGTTGCGCAAATGGTGGATCTGGGTGGGCGTGGTATTGCTGCTGGTATTGGCCGCGGTCGGCATTAATGCCTGGTCGCAAAAAAATGCCGCACCTCAATACAAGACTAGCAAGGTCGAGCAGGGTGCGATCACGGCCAGCGTGTCGGCTTCCGGCACGCTGAGCCCGGTAGTATCGGTGCAAGTCGGCTCGCAAGTCTCTGGTCAGTTGAAGGAGATTTATGTCGATTTCAATAGTGAAGTCAAACAAGGCCAGCTGATTGCCCGCATCGATCCGGAAACCTTCGAGTACCGGGTGCGCCAGGCGCAGGCCGACGTCGATGCGGCGCGTGCGCAAGTCTTGACCCAGCAGGCGCAAATTGCTGCCCAGCGTGCGCAAGCTGCGCAGGCGGCAGTCAACCTGGCAGAAGCCAAGCGCGACCTGGACCAAAAGCAGCAACTGGTGGACAAGGGTTTTATTTCCGCGGCCGAACGCGACAAGGCTCGTGCGGTGTATAACGCGCAGATCGAGCAAGTCAAGGCTGCCAATGCCCAGGTGCAAGTCGCGCAAGCCAATGCCGGCAGCTCGCAGGCTGCCGTCAAGCAGCGTGAAGCGGCCCTGGCGCAATCCAGGATCGAACTCGAACGCACTGCCATCAAGGCGCCGGTCAATGGCGTGGTCATCAAGCGCAGCGTTGAAAAAGGCCAGACCGTGGCCGCCAGCCTGCAAGCGCCGGAATTATTCATCATCGCTGAAAACCTGTCCGAGATGCGGGTTGATACTGCCATCGACGAATCCGAAATCGGCCGGATCCGCAATGGCCAGCAAGCCAGCTTTACGGTGGATGCCTTTCCGGGGCGCACCTTCGAAGGCCGGGTCAACCAGATCCGCAAAGCCGCGCAAAACGTTTCCAATGTGGTGACCTACATGGTCGAAGTCGATGCGCCGAATCCGCGCAAGGAATTGCTGCCGGGGATGACTGCCAATGTCAGGATCGTCACCGATACCCGGAATGATGTGTTGAAGGTGCCGAATGCCGCATTACGTTTTCGTCCGGCCGGCGCATCGGCGCAGCGGATTAGCGCCACCGACAATGCCGGCGCCAGCCGACGCGGTGCTGCGCCGGGCAGTGCGCAAGAGGCAGCGCCGGGACGCGGACAAAACAGCGCCCAGCGCGCGCAGCTGGAACAGGAATTGCAGTTGAGCGAAGAACAAAAAGGCAAGCTGGAAACGATTTATGCCGGCCAGCGCGACAAGCTGGCGGCCGCGCGCGAAGCGCCGCAAGAAGAGCGCCAGAAAATTATGCAACGCAGCCGCAGCGACATGCGCACGCAAATCACGGAAATCCTGACGCCGGAACAACGCAAGAAATATGAAGCAATTTCAGCCGAACAGGCTGGCCGGCGCGGCGCGAGCGCTCCTGGCCGGGTGTTTGTCCTCGACGACAGCGGGCAGCCGAAGGAAGTGACGCTGCGCGCCGGCCTGACCGACGGTAGCATGACTGAAGTCAGTTCGCCGAACCTGAAAGAAGGCATGAGCGTCGTCACCGGCGTCGTCCAGTCGCAGGGCGCCAGTGCCGCACCTGCGCGGACGGCAGCGCGCGGCCCGCGCATGTTTTAAGGAGCGACCGATGACGGCACTGATCGATACCCGCAACCTGGTCAAGGACTATGTGATGGGTAACAACCATGTATTCGCGTTGCGCGGCGTGTCGCTGGCGATCGGCGAAAGCGAGTTTGTCGCGATCATGGGCGCATCCGGTTCCGGCAAGTCGACTTTCATGAACATGCTCGGCTGCCTGGATTTGCCGACCTCGGGCGAATATTTGTTGGCCGGCGAGCAAGTCTCGGCCATGGATAGCGACCAGCTGGCGGCGATCCGCAACCGGCGCATCGGTTTCGTATTCCAGCAATTCAACCTCTTGCCGCGCACCACTGCGCTCGACAATGTCGAATTGCCGCTGCTGTATTCGGCAGTGCCGGCGGCCGAACGCCATCAGCGCGCGGCGCAGCGGCTGAGCGAAGTCGGCCTGGGACAGCGCATGGACCATCATCCGGCGCAATTATCCGGCGGCCAGCAGCAACGGGTGGCAATCGCCCGTGCGCTGGTCAACAACCCGGCGCTGATTTTGGCCGACGAGCCGACCGGCGCGCTCGATTCGCGCACCAGCATTGAAATCATGGCGCTGTTCCAGAAATTGAGCCGCGAGGGCATGACGATTGTGGTGGTAACCCACGAACACGATATCGCCACCTTCGCTTCGCGCATCATCACCTTCCGCGACGGCCAGGTGATCAGCGACGCCGCCAACTCACCGCAGGATGCGCAGGCGCAGCTGGCAGCGCTTGACCAGACTGCCCTGGAGTCAGCGCGATGAATTTGCTGGCGACCTTCCGGATTGCGCTGAATGCATTGCGGGTCAACTTGCTGCGTTCAATGCTGACCATGCTTGGCATCATCATCGGCGTGGGCGCGGTGATCACCATGATTGCGGTCGGCGCCGGCGCGCAGGCACGCATTCAGGACCAGATCAAGAGCCTGGGATCGAACCTGATGATCATCATGCCGGGCTCGACCACCGCTTCCGGCGTGCGGCTGGGTGCCGGCGCCAACCAGAACCTGACCGAAGACGATGCAGTGGCGATTGCCCGCGAAATTGCGGAAGTGCAGGCAGCCGCGCCATCGGTGCGCAGTTCGGCGCAATTGATTGCCGGTGGCAGCAACTGGTCGACCCAGATCTATGGCGTCACGCCCGATTATTTCGAAGTGCGCGAGTGGCCGCTGGCCAGCGGGCGTATGTTCGAAGCGAATGAATTATCCGGTTCGGCCAAAGTGGTGATCCTCGGACAGTCGGTGGCTTATCAATTGTTTGGCGATGTCGATCCGGTCGACCAGACTTTACGCATCAAGAATGTGCCTTTTACCGTGATCGGCGTGTTGAACCGGAAAGGCCAGAGCATGATGGGCCAGGACCAGGACGATGTGGCGATGGTGCCGCTGTCGACCGCGCGCAACCGTTTGATCGGCAATACCCAGGGCAAGCTGCGCCGCGTCAGCACGATCCAGGTCAAGGTGCTGGAAGGCGTCAGCATGAAAACTGCGGAAGACGGCATGCGCGAATTGCTGCGCCAGCGCCAGCGTACCCAGCCCGGCGCCGACGATGCATTTACGATCCGCAACCTGACAGAAATCCTGGCGACCCAGGAAGAATCGTCGCGCATCATGACCATCCTGCTGGCGGCGGTGGCGTCGGTGTCGCTATTGGTCGGCGGCATCGGTATCATGAATATCATGCTGGTGTCGGTCACCGAACGGACCCGCGAAATTGGTTTGCGCATGGCGGTTGGCGCGCGCGGCAGCGATATTCTGACGCAGTTTCTGGTCGAAGCAATCACGCTGTCGCTGATCGGCGGTTTCATCGGCATCGTGCTGGGGGTGGCTGGCTCTTACCTGGTCGGCGAATTCGCCGGCTGGGCCACCAGGCTGTCGCCCGAATCGATCGTGCTGGCAGTCGGCTTTTCAGCGGGAATCGGCATCTTTTTCGGATATTATCCGGCCCGCAAGGCGTCCAAGCTGTTGCCGATCCAGGCTTTGCGCTACGAATAGGTGGGCACCTGATGCCGGGGCGATATGTCGTTTTGCCAAACGGCCGCATGCGCGCGTCGTGCAGCGAATTTGAAAGCAAGCGGCGGGGTGCATCAGCGCGCTGCCAAGCATAGACTACTGGATATCAGCTGAATGATTGCCAGGAATACGCCATGAACCGATCACTGAAACTTGTCCAGGCTGCGCTGCCCACTGCCGACGATCCGCGCTGGGCCAGCGTGGTTGCGCGCGACCGCAGTGCCGATGGCTGCTTTTACTATTCGGTCAGGACCACCGGCGTGTATTGCCGCCCGTCTTGTGCGGCGCGCCGGGCTCGGCCCGAAAATGTAAATTTTCATGCCACCTGCGATGATGCCGAGCGCGCCGGTTTTCGTCCCTGCAAGCGCTGTCAGCCGGATCAGGCTTCTTTAGCCGAGCAAAACGCGGCGCTGGTCACCGCAGCTTGTCGCATCATCGAGCAATCGGCCACCGTGCCGAGCCTGGACAACCTGGCAAACCAGGTCGGCGCCAGCAGCTATCATTTCCACCGGATATTCAAGCGGATTACCGGCTTGACGCCGCGCCAATACGCGACAGCGCTGCGGGAACAACGATTGCGCGACCGATTGGACGACAGCGGCACGGTCACCGAAGCCATCTTCGACGCCGGCTACAATGCCAGCAGCCGTTTTTATGCACAGTCGTCTGCGCTGCTCGGCATGACGCCAAAGAACTATCGTGCCGGCGGCGCCGATACCGAAATCCGTTTCGCCATCGGCGAGTGTTCACTTGGGTCGATCCTGGTGGCGCAAAGCATGCGCGGCATATGCGCAATCCTGATCGGCGACGATCCGGGTGTGCTCGCGGAGGATTTGCAGAATCGCTTCCGGCACGCGACGCTGATCGGCGGCGACAATACATTCGAGCAAGTGGTCGCCACAGTGGTCGGTTTTGTCGAGGCGCCCGGCATCGGCCTGGACTTGCCGCTGGACGTGCGCGGCACTGTATTTCAACAGCGGGTCTGGCAGGCGCTGCGGGCCATTCCGGCCGGACAGACCGCGACTTATACCGAGATCGCCCGGCGCATCGGCGCGCCAGCTGCGGTGCGCGCGGTGGCCGGCGCCTGCGCGGCCAATCCGATTGCAGTAGCGATTCCCTGTCACCGGGTGGTGCGCACCGATGGCAGCCTGTCCGGCTACCGCTGGGGTGTCGAACGCAAGCGCGTGCTGCTCGACAGGGAGGCCGGCAAATGATCATCATGCGCAGGCTGCGCATTGGCCACAGTCATCAGCGCTACCGGCAGCACGGCGCGCCGGACATCGTTTTTCATTACGTCAGTCGATGAACGCAGACCTGTTCGACGACTTGGAGCAAGGGCGGACTTGGCACGAGTTGCTGGCTCCCGGCGCCATGGTGCTGCGCCGCTTTGCGCTGCCGCATCAAGCAGCGCTCTTCGATGCGCTGGCCGGCATCACGGCCCAGGCGCCATTTCGCCAGATGCACACACCGGGCGGCTTTCTGATGTCGGTAGCCATGAGCAATTGCGGGACCCTGGGCTGGGTCAGTGACTGCAATGGCTATCGCTACGACCGGCTCGATCCGCACAGTGGCCAAGCGTGGCCTGCCATGCCGGCGGCATTTGTGCAGCTGGCACAGCAAGCCGCGCATCGTGCCGGTTATCCGGGTTTCGCGCCGGATGCGTGCCTGATCAACCGTTATGAGCCGGGAACGCGGCTGACCTTGCATCAGGATAAGAACGAACGCGATTTTAGCCAGCCGATCGTATCGGTTTCTCTCGGCATCCCGGCGGTATTCCTGTTTGGCGGCATGCAGCGTGCAGACAAGTCGCTGCGCGTGCCGCTGGTGCATGGCGATGTCGCGGTATGGGGCGGCCCGGCCCGGCTGCGCTACCACGGCGTGATGCCGCTGAAAGATGCACAGCATGCGCTGACAGGGCGGGTAAGGATCAATCTGACTTTCCGCAAGGCGGGCTGAGGTCATTGCCGTGCCAGACAATGTCACGCAATGCCGCGCCAGATCTGTATGGTATGGTCGGCGCTTGGTAGGCAAGGCAAACTTCTTGCGTTGTCAATGCTCGATAAAGTGAACAACCCGGCGCTTGGCCGGGTTGTGATCGCAGTCCAGGCTGCGGTGACCCGCTAGCGTTTGACCCGCAGATTATTGTCAAAGAAAAACCGCGTCACCCAGGCCGGGTAATTGATATGGGTGTAATCATGGAAGTTGCTGCCGTAGGTGCCGCCGCCGCTGCCGCCGTTACCGGCAGAAAAAGCATGGCCGAGCCCCTCAACCTGGATATGCGCGACCCGCGTTTTGCCATTGCCATCTTGGTAAAGCATGCCATTGCTTTGATTGGTCCCGGCAATCTTGCCGGCCTCAGCATTGGCGCCGTACAGCAGTTGTAACGCATCCCGGTTGCGCTCGGCATGCGACGCATGGGCCAGTCGGTCTTCGCTGCCATGCAAGATGCTGGCGAGCTGGCTGCCGAAAGCAGCCTTCTGGTCGGCCGCATATTGCCGGCAATTGTCGACAATCGTGGTCGCCTCTATCTTGGGTGGGCCGAACATGTCGGGAATGTTGGACCCCATTGCCGGGGCTGAATGCAGACCGATGCCGGCCACCAGTTCCGGATAGCTGCAAGCCAGGATCTGCGCGACGGCCGCGCCGGAAGACATGCCGACCACATACACCTGATTGGCATCGATATTCAATTCCGACCGGGCTTGCAAGCCATGGATCATGTCGGCCAGCGGGCCGATGTCGCGCGCGCCGCGCTGGTGTGCGGTGCCGAACCAGTCCCAGCAGCCGGCAAACAGGCGGCTGCCAGGCGTATTGGTTTCCGGCACATCCGGTGCCGCCAGCAGCATGCCGTATTGCTCGGCGACGCTTTCCCATCCGGCACGATTGCCGATAATGTCGCCCGACGCGGTTTGTTTGCAACCATGCAAGACCACCATCAGTGCGCGTTTGCTGCCGAGCTTCGGTGTTGCCTGCTGCGGCAGGTAGATATGCAGGTTGAACAGCCCGTATTTAGGCGTGTGCTCGGTCCAGCTGCCCGACGTCGGTTCAGCTGCCGTGGCGCTGCCGGCCAACAATAACAGCGCGAGTCCACGTACAATGGTGTTCGATAAAAGCGGCATGTTGCTATCCTTGTCATTGCAATAAGATGTCAGGCGGCGCCGTGATGCTGTTTTACCGGCGCACGCCAAAATGGCAGCACGCAAGCGCCATCGCGTATCTCCGCTGCCGCCTGCCAGGCCGGCTAGCGGCAAGCTGCGCAAGGCGGCCGGCATTGAATAAAAACAGGATTGTACTGGCTCCAGGTCCTGGCAACTGTTTTTGCTTATTTTTTCATCATGACCATTGATTCCTGCCGTCGCGGTTGCGGCGCCTGCTGTATTGCGCCGTCGATTTCATCGCCGATTCCCGGCATGCCGCTAGGTAAACCTGCAGGCATGCGCTGCATCCAGCTCGACGATGACAATGCTTGCCGCATTTTCAATGATCCGCGCCGGCCGGCCGTCTGTGCCAGCCTGCGGCCTTGCGCTGAAATGTGCGGCACCACGCAAGCCGAGGCATTGTCCTATCTGCACCGGCTGGAGCGGGCAACTGCCGCCTAATTTCATTTTCTGGAGCGATGACATGACAAGAATCTTCCCGCGTTTTTTCGCCATCGCCACGGCACTGCTGTTGACCGCCTGCGCCAGCATGCTCGGACCGCGCAATGTTGACGTGCCGCTAGCGACTTTGCAGGCATCGCTGGAAAGGCAATTTCCATTCAATAGCCGTTACCTGGAAATATTCGATATCCAGTTGCGCACGCCGCAGCTAAGCTTGCAGCCGGGCAGCAACCGGGTTGTCACCAGTTTCAATGCATCGATTGCCCCGGCATGGCTGCGGCGTTCCTGGGAAGGCAACTTCGCGCTGTCTGGCGTGCTGGCGCTCGATCCGGCCAGAAATGCCGTGGTACTCACCGATCCGCGTGTAGAAACCCTCAACATCGATGGCCTCGACCCGAAATATTCGCGCCAGATCGGCATCATCGGCGGCTTGCTTGCCGAACAAGTTTTTCAAGGCATTCCCTTGTATACCTTCCAGCCCGATCAATTTCGTTATGCCGGAACGTCTTTCTTTCCCACAAAAATCAACACGCATAGCAATGGCCTCGTGGTAACCTTTGAACCGGTAAAATAAGACATTCAAATCGGAAACACAGCATCAATACTGTATGTAAGTAATGTTTCCCGAAAGTATTTCTTGAGCCCGCGCGGCGACCTTCCCCGCGGGTTTTTTATTGACCTTTTTATTAACATTTATAAACCGCATGGATTTCACGTTAGCAATCAAAGCGCTCATCATGGGCATAGTGGAAGGCTTTACTGAATTCCTGCCGATTTCATCGACTGGCCACCTGATCCTGACCGGCAGTCTGCTTGACTTCACCGGCGACAAGGTCAAGGTATTTGAAATCGCCATCCAGGCCGGTGCCATGCTGGCCGTGTGCTGGGAATATCGGGTCAAGATCGGCTCGGTCATGGCTGGCTTGTTTACCGACAGGAAAGCGCAAAAATTCGTCATCAATCTGCTGATTGCATTTGTGCCGGCCGCCGCGCTCGGCTTCGTGTTTGCCAAAAGCATCAAGGCCCATCTATTTAATCCAGTGACAGTCGCCGCCGCTTTCATCATCGGCGGCCTGGTGATCCTGTGGGTAGAACGCCGCAAACCGACTGGCGCAAACCAGGTGCGCGTCGATTCAGTCGATGACATGACGGCGCTGGATGCGTTCAAGGTCGGTTGCGCGCAAGCGTTTGCGCTGATCCCTGGCACCAGCCGCTCGGGCGCCACCATCATCGGCGGCATGCTGTTTGGCTTGTCGCGCAAGGCTTCCACCGAATTTTCTTTTTTCCTGGCAATCCCGACGCTGTTCGGGGCGACCGTGTATTCCTTGTACAAGGACCGGGCATTGCTGTCGATGGCGGATCTGCCGATGTTTACGATAGGCAGCGTTTCAGCTTTCATCTCGGCATTCCTGTGTGTGCGCTGGCTGCTGCGTTATATCAGCACGCATGACTTCACCATGTTTGCCTGGTATCGTATTGTGTTCGGAATTGTCGTGTTGATTACTGCATGGACTGGTTGGGTGGTGTGGGCGGAATAACAAATTCAGTAGTGCAGGAATCAGGCAGTGCCGAGGCACTGCATGTGCTCGAATCGGTGTTCGGCTATGGGTCGTTTCGCGGCCAGCAAGCTGCGATCGTCGAGCATGTGGCCGGCGGTGGCGATGCGCTGGTGCTGATGCCGACCGGCGGCGGCAAGTCGCTGTGTTACCAGATCCCGTCGCTGCTGCGCAATGGCGTCGGCGTGGTGGTGTCGCCGCTGATCGCATTGATGCAGGACCAGGTCGATGCGCTCGACGAAGTCGGCGTGCGCGCCGCCTTTCTCAATTCCTCCCAGTCTTTCGATGAATCGATGCGCATCGAGCGCAAGGTGCGCGCCGGCGAACTCGACCTGGTGTATGTCGCGCCGGAACGGCTGATGACGCCGCGCTGCCTGGAATTGCTGGCATCCTCAAAGATTGCGCTGTTCGCCATCGATGAAGCGCATTGCGTCTCGCAATGGGGCCATGACTTCCGCCCGGAATACATCAAGCTGTCAATCCTGCACGAGCGCTTCCCGGACGTGCCGCGCATCGCCCTGACGGCGACCGCCGACCAGCAAACCCGGGCCGAAATCATCCAGCGCCTGCAGCTGGATGAAGCCTTGCAGTTCGTTTCATCGTTCGACCGCCCCAACATTCGTTATCAGATCGTCGAAAAGGCCAACGGCCGCAAGCAGTTGCTCGACTTTATCGAAAGCGAGCATGCCGGCGACGCCGGCATCGTGTATTGCCTGTCGCGCAAGAAGGTCGACGAAGTCGCCGAATTCCTCAATGCCAACGGCATCAATGCGCTGCCCTACCATGCCGGCATGGATACGCCGCGGCGCAGCACCAACCAGGCGCGCTTTTTGCGCGAAGAATCGATCGTGATGGTGGCGACAATTGCTTTCGGCATGGGCATCGACAAGCCCGATGTGCGTTTCGTCGCCCATCTCGACTTACCAAAAAGTATCGAAGGCTATTACCAGGAAACCGGCCGCGCCGGGCGCGACGGCACCCCGGCCAATGCCTGGATGGCGTATGGTTTGCAGGACGTGGTGCAGCAGCGCCGCATGATCGATGAATCCGAAGCC
>JAKFFK010000180.1:0-12494 GCA_036675285.1 Paucimonas sp.
CCAATCGAGATGAATGGCTTTTTCTTTTCTGCAGCCAGCTTGGCAATAGCCAGGTTGACGCCGGAATTGGTGCCGCCCAGGATCATGTCGACGCCTTCGCGGTCGAACCATTCGCGCGCCTTGCTCGCTGCAATGTCGGCCTTGTTCAAGTGGTCGGCGACGATGAATTCGATTTTCTTGCCATTGAGGGTGCCGCCAAAGTCGGCAATGGCCATGCGCACCGCTTCGGCACCGTTCGGGCCGTCGACGTCGGCATACACGCCCGACATGTCGGTGATCAGACCAATCTTGATCGTGTCGTTGCTAAACTGTGCCGCGGCAGGCGCGGAAATGGCGAATGCCAGTGTGCCGCAGACAGCAGCGGTCATGATCTTGAATTGATTCTTCATACGATTCATCTCCAGTTGAAATATTGATTTTCTTAAAGCCGGCTTTTACTTGATAAGCCCAAAAAATTATCTGCTTTTTAAAAACGACTCCACCACATTGCATACGCAACTGCGCTTCGACTTCCAGCCGGTCTTGTTCCCAGAATCTTCTTGCTTGCCATTAAGCAATAAAAATACTCTGGAGACCTAAGCGCTGACAGGGTGCGTGCACAAATGCCCCGTTGTTACCACCTGTAGCAGAGCCTCAGGCAAGGGCATCATATGTGTACAGATTTAAACCAGACTTAAATATTAGGAAATAAAAAATTGCTGGCGAAGTGTGGGGAAAATACCTAAATTGCCTCTTGGAAACCTACCTCGACGTGCAAACCTTGTCGGCCATTACGCAACTGGAGTTCGGCTTTATGAGCTTCGGCAATCTGCTTGACGATTGCCAGTCCCAGCCCGCTACCCTTTGAGGGCGCACCCGGCGCCCGATAAAACCGGTCCAGCACGCGCTTCAATTCCTTGTCAGGCACGCCCGGACCGGTATCCTCGATGAGGATTGAAACGATTCCGGCATGGGATTGAATCGATATATCGACCAGCCCGCCGGCCGGCGTATAGAGAATCGCGTTATCCACCAAATTATTCAGCATGATGCGTAGCGCTTCGGCATTGCCACGGATAAGAGCCGGTGTTTCAGCCTTGATGCCCAAATCAATTTGCTTGTCTTGGGCAATTGGCACAAACTCGGCGATGACGGATCGT
This sequence comes from Paucimonas sp., assembly GCA_036675285.1. Taxonomy (GTDB): domain Bacteria; phylum Pseudomonadota; class Gammaproteobacteria; order Burkholderiales; family Burkholderiaceae_D; genus Paucimonas. The sequence goes on from JAKFFK010000180.1 coordinate 1,140, forward strand.
GCAAGGGCAACCATGTCAACGGATTCATGCACCTGCAGATAGGCATTGGGATCTTGTCGTGCATGCGTGAGCAATTGATGCACCAGATGCGTTGCGCGCTCCAGGCCGCCCTTGAGGTCGGCAAAAGCCAGGCGGCGCTCTTCATCGTTGTCGGCGCGTTCCGCCAACTGAATCTGCAGTTTCAGCGCAGTCAGGGGCGTCTTGAATTCATGTGCGGCATCGGCGATGAAGGCGCCTTGTGCCGCAATCGCCAGCCGCAGCCGCGACAACAGGTCATTGAACGCATGCGTCAGCGGCTGTATCTCGCGCGGCAATTCATTGTCGGGAATGTCGGGCAGCGAACTTGCATCCCGCGATTGCACATGGGCGGCGACTCGCTTGACTGCTGCCAGGCTGCGGCCGACCGTGACCCAGATCAGCACTGCCAGAAACGGCAGCAGCAGGATCAATGGCGCCACGGTGCGCAACGCAACTGCTGCTGCGACCTGATGTCGCGCCCTGGCAATCTGCGCCACCTGGACAATGGTTTCACCGAGATTGGCATTGTAAATCCGCCATTGGGTACCTTCGACATAAACATCAAGAAAGCCCAAATCTTTGCGCAAGGGCAAATTCACAATGCCATGCGAGTTATACAGTCGGAAGCCATTGTTGCGGTCCCAGATCTGCACCACAAAATCATCCGGCATATTGGTTTCGTTTTTCCGGATAGTAGCGATCGGGCCGGGCGATTGCGGCAGCGATGCCACCAGCTGCTTCATCTGGTTGTCGGATAGAGCATTGGCCTGGCTGCGGGCTTGGTAATAGACCACGCCCGCAGCCAGGCCAATGGCAGTCGACATGCCCACCAGCAGCCAGACCAGCAGCGTGTTGCGGATCGATTTCATGCCGCCTGCTTGGCGACCATGTAACCCACGCCACGCACATTCTTGATGAAATCGGCGCCTAGTTTTTTTCGCAAGGTGTGGATATACACTTCGACGGTATTGCTGCCGACTTCATCGCCCCAGCCATAGATTTTCTCTTCCAGCTGCGACAGCGACAGCACTGCGCCCGGCCGGTCCAGAAAAGCTTCCAGCAGCGAAAACTCCCGACCTGACAAGGTCAGGGGCTTACCTTTGAAATTGACTTCGCGGCTGGCAGGGTTGAGCGTCAACTCGCCCAGACGGATCACCAAATCGGTCCGTCCGGCCTGACGCCGCAGCAAGGCCCGAATACGGGCCTCCAGCTCCTCGAAATCGAACGGTTTGATCAGGTAATCATCAGCGCCTGCATCGAGTCCCTTGACCCGGTCACAAACCGCGTCGCGTGCAGTCAGGATCATGACCGGTAGATGGCTGCCGCCTTGCCTGATCGAAATCAGCACGTCCAGGCCTGATTTTTTCGGCAACCCCAGATCCAGCAGCATGACATCGTAGCACTCGTTTTCCAGCGCCAGTTCGGCGGCGCGGCCATCCTGTACCCAGTCGACCGTAAAGCCATCCTGGCGCAAGGCCTTGCGCAGGCTTTCGCCCACCATGGAATCATCTTCGACCAGCAATAATCGCATCGGCACCCACCGGAACAAAAGGTAAAGGAAACTGGCTTGATCCTATCAGAGGACTTCCAGAAACACGGTGCCATTTTACGAATAATTACAACTCGTGTCAGCGTTGGCCGTAAAAGAGACACAATCGTCCGGCGCAGGGAGACAAATGCCGATCAGTGCTTGCCGGCAGACCGTATCAAGCCTGGTTGACGCGCCATTATCGTAAAGATGCAGCAACTCTCCTGCCGGACGTATGCCGGCAGGAATGCCAATTCAGCCTTCCCGACCATCAATGCGCGCAGCAAACAGGTAAGGTCCGTAAGTTAGCACATACAACAAAAACGCCGCGCTCCAGCAAGCGACCGAAACCAGCAGCGCACTATCCCGACCACCGCCGGCATCAATGGTGGCCCAAAAACGAGCGATCACCCCTACTTGCACCAGGCAATACATGATGACTTCCTTGCGGCCTGCCCGCAATGGCCGGCCGGTATGACCCAGGGTCGTACGGGTGATCATGCCGATGATCAGGCCGGCCATGGAACCAATAGCAAGCACATGAAATGCGGCGCTGGCCGGCACCACCTGCAATGCTGCCAGTCCCAGCAATCCAAAGCCGAGCGGAATCCAGCCATAGGAGACATGCAATATCCACAACAAGGGATTACCCAGTGTGCGATGGGTTTTCCAACCAATCAGGCGCATCAATTGCGACACTGCGGTTGCCATTGCCAATGATGCAATCAGTATCGGCGACAAGCCCGCCACCCATGCAATGCAAGTCAGCGCGGTGAAGGCCACAATGATTTTATCGCGCCGGGAATCCACGATCGGCTTGACGCCAGGCACTGCATTGGCGGTAAAGCCGGGAATCACCCGTCCGGCAATCACCGATTCGATCATCACGATCACCAGGATAGCTGCATGCAACGACCATAGTGAAGAAACCGCCAGCCAGCCGTTCACGGCAGCGTGGAACACCACATTGGCAGCAGTCAATAAGCCGAGCATGCCGACCAAAAACATGTTGCGTCGATTGCCGGATTTTTTCAGTACTTGATACATTGGCCAGGTTGCCAGCGGCAAAAAGGCGATATCGATCACTGCGGCCAGTGGCGGCGACAACGTCAGCATCGCGCCACGGCCGGCTATCCACAGCGCAACCAGCGCCGCCAGGTATTTGCCGCGCGGGGTCCACAGCCCGGTCCAGTTGCGCCCGGCGGTATACAAGAAACCGATGATCACGGCAATGGCGAAGCCGAATATCATTTCATGCACATGCCAGTTCAAGTCGATGTGCGACAAGCCTGGCGCCAAGCCGAAATAGCGCGCGATCCACAGCGGCACGCTGACCGCGGCAAACGCTGCGGCCAGAAAGTAAAAGGGACGAAAACCCAGTCGAAACAGCGGGTGCTTATCCAGCAAATGCTCGGACGAGCTGGGCAAGCGCGGCTCCTCGATGCTTAACAGTGCCATGGCAATCTCATAAATGTAAAAGGTTTACAGGCTGATGCAGCCGATCGTATGGATTTGTCGGAAATTTTCCCATGATATGAATCAATTTTTCCCAGATAGCGCCTGGTTGTCCATTCAGGTGCAGACGCCCAGTCTGCCGAAGGCGGCAAGTGCGCAAAAACTTAATTTGGATCATGTACTGCTGCCGCGCTCGACCAGTAGTATCGGGTCGCTGGCGCAACTGTCGCCGCAGCCGCGAAAACCGGCCCAACCAGACAAGGAAATTTCATGCAAACCGAAACACTGAGCATCACCGGAATGACTTCTGCATCTTGCGCAGAAGCAGTACAGTCTGCGCTAAGCACACTTGAGGGCGTCAGTGACGCCACCGTATCCCTGCTGCGCAACCAGGTCGAAGTAACTTTCGACCGATCCCGCACCGGCATCAAGCAATTCCAGGAATCCCTGGCAAAAGCCGGCTATGGCTCACGCTCTGCCGATGCCGCACTCGCTAGCCAGGGTAGTTGCTGCGGCGGCGGCTGTAGTTAAGCACGGACTATAAAACAGTTATCAATTGTGCCGGCCATGCCGTGGCCGTCGGCGACTACCGCGGCCTGCACCTGGCTGAAAAACTGTGTTCTTCAGGATGTCCTGGACATGAATCGTGACGGTGCTTTCGGCCAAGTCCAGTGTGCGGGCAATAAGCTTGCTGCTTTCACAGCGCTCCAGGCATGCCAGGGTCTCGCGATCGCCCAGGGCCAGCTTATCCAGCAGTGACGGCGTCACCACCCTGCAAATGCCTGAGCAGCTTGGGTGCCATTGATTCAGCGGGCAAGGATTCGCCATTGGCAGCGCGACGAATCGCGCGCATCACATAATCGGCATCGATATGCTTGATCAGGCACCCTTTTGCGCCGGCCTGCAACGCAGTGGTCAAACCTTCAACTTCTTCCGACACGCTCAGCATGATGATCGAGCGATCCGGACAATTCTGCAGTATCAACTGCAGTGCTGCCAGTCCCGACATGCCGGATGTTCAGCCGGCAGCACGATATCCGGCTGCAGTTGCCTGGCGCGCTTGATGCATTCGCCGCCTTCGTCGGCTTCGGCGACGATAATGTAATCAAAATCATGCAGATTAATATTGAAGAATAAAATCTTGCATGAACAGAACAGGACAGCCCGTCTGCTCCAGTCGCATGAATGCCTGCGCATTCATTAATCTGAAAATTACGTGCCGTATCTGCAACACCTACGATCAATTCGATTGCCCTCCCACTCATTTGTCTACGAGCCTTTCTGAATACGAGGAAGACACCGACCCTTCTTGGTCATCCTTAGTGTTTGTCCATAAAAATTTACTCACAGGCATCTCCATTAATAATTTTTATACCGGGATCGCAAAGGGAAATTGGTGGCTTAACGCGGCAACCTCGATTTAATCAATAAATCAGAGTTGAAAGTTTGGTATTCATAGACCTTCCATCAAATTGAACAATAAATCCAAAAAGGATGATGCGATGCGCAATGCTCTCATGCATGGGCCTTTGAAGTGGGTAAGTCTGCTGGTGATGCTGCTGATCGTGGTCGCCATTTTTTATGCAGGCTTCATATCGATCAAGTACTGGGCCGGTATCGGCGTTTGACACAAAGGCAGCGACACCATGAACAAACGTCAGACACGACTTTTTGCAATCGGAGCGACTGCGGTTGCAGCCCTGGCATTTCTCGGCATGACGGTAGACAGCCACCGCCAGTTCGACAAGCTGACCAATGCCGAAAACCTCACCCAGGAAGTCATCCTCGGAAAGGATGTATGGCACAACAACAACTGCATCAACTGCCATACCTTGTTTGGAGAGGGCGCCTACTATGCGCCGGATCTCACCAAAATCACCCAGCACCGCGGCACGCCTTACCTGACTGCCTACATGAAGGATCCATCAAAGTTTTATGATGAACAAAAGCACCGCCGGCTGATGCCAAAGCAAGACCTGAGCGACCAGGAAATCAGTAATTTGATCAGTTTTCTGGACTGGGTCAGCAAGATCGACAATCAGGGTTGGCCGCCGCGACCGATCCTGGTGAGCGGCGCATCGATTCCCGGGACATCACTGACGCTCGAGCAGCAAACCAAGCCGGCCGGGCCGGCACAAAAGGATACCCCGCAGCTGCCGCCGGGAGCTACGCCGGTCACTAGCGCAGATGATCCCAGAGCCGTGGGCGAGGCCTTGTTCCGTGCCACGCCGCCCGCCTGCTTTGCCTGCCACTCGGTAGCGCCTGGCGTGAATCTGGCCGGACCATCGCTAGGCGGGATTGCAACGCGCGCAGAACAGATGATCGGGTCTGCCGATTACAAAGGCAAAGCCAAGGATATCGCGACCTACATTCGGGAATCCATTGTGGAGCCGAATGCCCATCTGGTGCCCGGACCGGCCTATTCTGCCAATGGCCAGTCGTTCATGCCGAATACCTATGGCAAAGATCTGACGCCTGAACAGATTGAACAGTTGGTCGCTTACCTGGCTACCCTGAAGTAGAGAATGAGAATAATCCCACAAAAATAATAGCGCCAGCACGGTTAGCAACTGTGCGCCATCGAATATGACGGAGGGAACAATGCGGTACAAGTCTCAGGAAGTAGCTTATTGGTATTTTGCGGTGGCCATGGTTCTCTTTGGGCTGCAAATCGTGTTTGGCCTGCTATCGGCGACCAAGTACCTGGGGCCGGATCCGTTGCTCTATATTCTGCCGTTCGATGTCACCAAGGTAATCCACACCAACCTGCTGGTGGTATGGGTGCTGACCGGATTCATGGGCGCGACCTACTGGGTGGTGCCGGAAGAATCCCGCACCGAACTGTATAGTCCGAAACTGGCCTACTACCAGTTGGCCCTGTTCACATTGATGGGTGTAACGGCGATCATCGGCTACCTGTTCCGTTACGGCACCGGCAACAAACTGCTGGAGCAACCGATGCCGCACAAGATCGTGATCGTGGTCGTGATGCTCATGTTCCTGTACAACGTCGGCATGACCATCAAGCGTTCCGGCCGGTTTACCACGACTGAAGCCGTGCTGTTGCTCGGGCTGGGTTCTGCGGCGGTGCTTTATCTGCCGGCGCTGATCAATTTCAACAACTACACCATCTCGATTTTTTACCGCTGGTGGACCATTCATCTGTGGGTTGAAGGTGTGTGGGAAATGATCCAGGCCAGCTTCCTCGCCTATCTGCTGATCCGTCTATCCGGAGCCGACCGCGAAGTCATGGAAAAATGGCTGTACGTGATCGTTGGGCTGGTGTTTTTCGCCGGCATAATTGGCACCGCACATCACTATTACTGGGTAGGCGTGCCGTATTACTGGTTGCCGATCGGTGGGTTTTTCAGCGCGCTGGAACCGCTGGCGCTGATCGGCATGGCAATCTATGCTTATTCGGCAATGCGCCGTTCAGGCATGAGCCACCCCAATACGCTGGCGCTGCACTGGACCCTCGGCAGCGCCGTATTCACGCTGTTTGGCGCCGGCTTGCTGGGATTGGCGCATACCTGGCCGAGCGTCAACAAATGGACGCATGGCACACTGATCACCGCCATGCATGGTCATGCCGCGTTCTACGGCGCCTATGCGATGATCGTCATGGCGGTCATCACCTATGCACTGCCGTCGATGACGCCAGGACGCAAGGAGCAAGGCAGCAACATCGGTTACCTGGCGTTCTGGCTGCAATTGGCTGGCATGTTCGGCATGACAATCTCCTTTGCCACAGCAGGCATTGCACAGGTCTATCTCGAACGCATCCTGGGTCTGGGCTACCTCGATACGCAACTGAAGATCCAGGTCCATTTCATCATGCTGATCATTACCGCATCGGTATTCGCCATCGGCGTGATGCTGTTCATCTGGGATTTTTTCCGATACCCGCTGCGCTTCCAGCCGCATGTCGAAACCGCGCCGCTCGATGGCACGCCAAATGCTACCCGAGCGGCAACCTAGATGCGGCTGCCTGCTGCAGTTGAGAGCACGTGATGCAGGCAAGCGCATCTGGCGCGCAAACCGGTTCGCCAGCGCGTAACGGCGAACCGTTCTATGTCGCCAGCGGCGATGAAGTGTCCATTTTCGAGCAGTGTCATGCGCGCAATCTGGCTGTGATGCTGAAAGGGCCGACCGGATGCGGCAAGACCCGCTTCATCGAACATATGGCATGGCGTCTGGGCCGGCCGCTGGTGACCATTTCCTGCCACGATGACCTGACCGCGAGCGACCTGATCGGCCGCTTCCTGATCCGGCATGACGGCACCGCCTGGCAGGATGGGCCGCTAACGCGCGCCGTGCGTGAAGGCGCGATTTGCTATCTGGATGAAATCGTCGAAGCACGACAGGACACCGTCGTCGTGCTGCACCCGCTCACCGATTACCGGCGCATTCTGCCGATCGACAAAACCGGCGAAACGCTCGAAGCAGCGCCCGGCTTTCAGCTGGTAGTGTCCTATAACCCCGGCTACCAGCGCATGCTGAAAGACCTCAAGCCGAGCACCCGCCAGCGTTTTGTCGCACTCGACCTGGCGTTCCCGGCGATCGAACAGGAAATCGGCATCGTCATGCATGAAAGCGGAACCGACCATGCGACTGCGCATGCGCTGGTGACGCTCGGGCACCGACTGCGCAGCTTGCAGGACCGGGGGCTGGCCGAAGTACCCAGCACTCGGCTGTTGATCGCCACCGCCCGTCTGATCGCCAGCGGTATTTCAGTACGGCAAGCGTGCTACGCGGCGCTGGTGTCGCCGCTGTCCGACGAGGCCGCGCTGGTGGGCGCAATGCGCGACCTGGTCGATGCTTCCTTCATCTGATGTCTCTGCCCGCAGGCTGCCGGCGTTTGCCGGACCGGCTTAAACCATGGCTGAAGCCGAAGACGTCATTACCGATGCGGCGCGCCACGCAACCATTTTTGCGCGTGACTTGTGGCGCCGCCACCATCCGGCTGCAGCAAAAAAACAAGCGGTCCCACTGAGCGCGGTTGCCGAACGTCTGAACCTGCTGATCGTCGCCGTCATCGGCCAGTCGCTGCCGCTACGGGTGGCACAGCCACCTGCACGATCCAATTTTCTACAAAAACTGACAATACGCAAGTATGGTCGATCGCATGAGCAGGCACTGCCTGCGACCGATGGCCGTTCGATCTGGCTGCCACGCGAATTGGGCATCTTCGAGACTTCTGCCGCGCTTGATCGCTACCGTGTCCTGGCGCTGCAGCAGGCTATACGCGCCGTACGCGGTAGCGTGCAAGCAGTTGCGCCGCACACCGATCCGCTGGTGCACGACCTGTATCTGTTGCTGGTTGCGGCAGCGTCAGATCTTGCCCTGTGCGAACTACTGCCCGGCATGAAAAACCCGATCAATGCCTTGCGTCGCGAAGCGCTTGCCCGGCGTCCCGTGCTGGGGGTCTTTCCAGCAGAACGCCGGCCGCTGGAAGTGCTGGCACGATCCATCCTGCAAGTCGATTGCAGTGCGCCCCCGGCAGGAATACGGCTGGCGCAATCTGCATCCGACTTGTATCGCGAGGCGCAATTGCTCGCACAGCAATTGCCACCGATCCGACTACGTGCGCCGCGCGGCGGCTACCTGTTCAAGGATCAGTGGACCGGCGAATTGCGTCTGCCGGCAACCGAACGCATGGCACAGCCGGACGCTGGCGCGGACCTCGACCAGTCAGGCGACAGCCGCGATGCCAGGCCGCCGCGCATCGGGCGGCTTGAGCGCAAGCCGGAAGTGCGCGAATCCGATGAGGATGAGGATAACCCAAGGCAAGGCATGTTCATGATCCAGACGGCACAGCCGCACGAACATGCGGAAGACCCGCTCGGCATGCAGCGCCCGACTGACCGCGATGAAAGCACTGCCACCGACGAACTGGCCGAGTCGCTGTCCGATCTGCCCGAAGCGCGCCTGGTGAGCACGCTGGGCCGTCCCAAGGAAGTGTTGCTGTCGGACGACGTTCCCGATACGCGCGGCAAAAAACACCTCGTCCCGCCGGCAGCGCAAGCGGCCAGCATCAGTTATCCGGAATGGGATTACCGGCTGTGCGCCTACCGCGAACCGGGCGCGATCGTCCGGCTGGTGCCGGCCCATCTTGGCCCGCCAGAGTGGGTAGCAGCAACGCTGTCCAGGCATCAAGCGATGCTCAACGCGATTCGGCGCCGTTTTGAAATGCTGCGCGCCCATCGCGTGCGCTTAACTCGGCAGCTCGACGGCGACGATATCGACCTCGAAGCGTATATCGAAGGCTATGCGGACTTGCGCGCCGGCAGACCGATGACGCAGGCGCTGTATCAGACCCAGCGCCCGGTGCGACGCGACATGGCGATCGCGCTGTTGATCGATGTCAGCGGTTCGACCGACGGCTGGATTTCGGAAAACCGCCGCATCATTGACGTCGAGCGCGAAGCATTGCTATTGGTATGCATCGCACTCGAAGGCATGGGCGAGCCGTACACGGTCCAGGCATTTTCCGGCGAAGGGCCGGACAATGTCACGATCAAAACCATCAAGGGGTTTGACGAGCGCTACAACAATGACATCGCGCGCCGCATCGCTGCGCTGGAGCCGGAACATTACACGCGCGCCGGCGCAGCGCTGCGGCATGCCACCGCGCTATTGATGCGCCAGAGCGCGCGCCACCGGCTGTTGCTGCTGCTATCCGATGGCAAGCCGAACGACGTGGATGACTATGAGGGACGCTATGGCCTCGAGGACATGCGTCAGTCCGTGGTGGAAGCGCAGTTGCAGGGCATCGCGCCTTTTTGCCTGACCATCGACCGCCATGCGGCGGGATATCTGCCGCAAGTGTTTGGCGCGCGCCATTATGCGTTGCTGCCGAAACCGGAACTGTTGCCGACGGTGCTGCTGGACTGGATGAAACGATTAATGACCAATTAAGATTCCCCGCCGACTGTCTTGAAGCCGCGCCATGGCCATCCGAGACTGCCATCCATTACTGCGGATGGATCACTTCGCCGAAAAAACCGATTTGCAGGCTCGACGCCACCCGACGCGCCATGGTGATGAATTGACTGGCTTGCTCTGCTTCAAAAAGCTGGTGTGCAGTTTGTTCGAACATGCCAAGCCAGCGCTGGAAATGCTCTGGATCAATGTCGTTCAACTGCATGTGAGTGCCATACACATTGCCTTGGAAGCTGCGCGTGCCCAGCACGATCGTGGACCAGAATTCGCTCAGCCGTTCCAGATGGTCGGTCCAGTCTTCGCCAAGGGCAAGGAAAAAAACCGGGCCAAGCAAGTCATCTTCACGCACCCGAGCATAGAATTGATCGACCAGTTCCTTGATATTTTCGCGGGTAATCGTGTCGTACTTCAGTGTCATGTTAAATCCAATACAGGGGCGCTATATCAATTTCGAATAAGTCGACGTGGCAGGTTGGCCCAGATACTGGTCAAACGCCATGTCGACTGCGCACACTTACGCTGCCGCTAGCGCCTGATCCAGATCAGCGATCAGATCATCGATATGTTCAATGCCGACCGACAAGCGCAACATGTCTTCCGACACGCCTGCCTTGGCCAGTTCGCCCGCATCGAGCTGGCGGTGCGTGGTCGACGCCGGATGCGTCGCCAGCGACTTGACGTCACCGATGTTGACCAATCGGGTAAATAGCTGGAGTGCGTCCAGGACCCGTGCGCCGGCGGCACGCGGGTCATCCTTGCTGGCGGCCTTGACGCCAAAGGACAGGATGCCGGAGGCACGGCCACCCATGTATTTTTTCACCAGCGCATGGTCAGCATGGTCTTCCAGACCAGCATATTTGACCCATGCCACTTTCGGGTGTTTTTTCAAGTGGTGTGCAATCGCCAGGCTGTTGTCGCACACACGGTCCATGCGCAGCGCCAGCGTGTCGATCCCTTGCAGGATCAGGAACGAATTCATCGGCGAGATAGCCGCACCCATATTGCGCAGTGGCACAACACGCGCGCGGCCGATATAGGCCGCCGGCCCCAGCGCTTCCGTATAGACCACGCCATGATACGACACGTCCGGTTCGTTCAAGCGCTTGAAGCGCTGCTTGTGATCGGCCCATGGAAATTTACCGCTATCGACAATTGCACCGCCGATACTGTTGCCATGGCCACCCAGATACTTGGTCAGCGCATGCACCACGATATCGGCGCCATGCTCGATTGGCCGGCACAGATAAGGACTGGGCACAGTGTTGTCGACAATCAATGGAATGCCGTGTGCATGGGCGATCTCGGCCAGTTTGCCGATATCGGTGACATTGCCGAGCGGATTGCCAATCGATTCACAAAAGATTGCCTTGGTGCGCGCATCGATCAGCGCCGCAAAAGTTTCCGGCTGGCGT
>JAKFFK010000205.1:0-1995 GCA_036675285.1 Paucimonas sp.
GCCGGTGCGCCGGTACTGGTGCATGGCGTATTGCATGACCTGAACCGGGTGACCACCGCCGAGGTTTTCCAGGCGCTTGGCTTGCCGGTGTCGGGTGCAGTGTCGGCCGCCCAGAGCGAATTTACGCAGAGCTTGCCGGTATTCATGCCGATCGAGGCGCTGGCGCCAAAAATGGCCCATCTGCTGTCATTGCGCCAGATTCTCGGTGTGCGTAGTTCCACCCACACGCTGGTTAAAATCATGCAGCCATTCGCGCAGCCTGCCTTGCGGTTGACGTCCTACACGCACCCGGAATACCTGGAAATGCTGACCAGTTATTTCACCACGGCTGCGCCGGCGGCAAGAGGGGATGCCTTCCTGATGCGCGGCACCGAAGGCGAGACGGTCGCCAACGCCAAGCGCGCCCAGCAAATCGAATGGTTTCATTATGGGCAAAGCACTACGCTGGTGCAAAAACAGCCACCGGTCGATATCGTGCCGCCATTGCCGCCCTCAAGTGATGCACAAACCACCGCATTATGGATCAAGGAAGCGCTGGCCGGCACGCAGCCGGTGCCACAGCCGATTGCCGAACAGGTGGAACACTGCTTGCTAGTATCAAGGAAGATACGAACCAGGCAGATACTCCATCATGAATCTCACCACAACACTCCCCGCTAAAGTTTATCTGGTCGGCGCCGGCCCTGGCGACCCCGACCTGCTTACCATCAAGGCAGCCAAGGCGCTTGCGCGCGCCGATGTGATCTTGGTCGACGATCTGGTCAATCTGGCGGTGCTCGAACATGCGCAAGCATCGGCGCGCATCATCCACGTCGGCAAACGCGGCGGTTGCCAATCGACGCCACAAGCATTCATTGAACGCCTGATGCTGTCGGAAGCTCAGGCTGGCCGGGTGGTGGTGCGCCTCAAAGGCGGCGACCCTTTCATCTTCGGCCGTGGCGGCGAAGAGCGAGAGCACTTGCGCGCCGCCGGCATCGAAGTCGAGGTCATCAATGGCATTTCCAGCGGCTTGGCAGCTCCGGCATCCCTGGGCATTCCATTGACGCATCGCGACTGGAGCCAGGGCGCGGTATTCGTCACCGGTCATGGGAAGACGCAACAAGCCAATCCCGATTGGAATACGCTGGCCAAATTGAACCTGACCCTGGTGATCTACATGGGCGTGTCGCGTTGCGCGGAAATTCAGGCAGCCTTGCTGGCCGGCGGCAAATCACCGGCCACGCCGGTGGCGGTGATCCAGGCGGCAACGGGTGCCACCCAGACACAGCTGATCACCACGCTTGGCCAATTGCCGGCTGCGCTGGCCGCCTCGGCGCTCGGCAGTCCCAGCATCATCGTGATCGGCGATGTGGTGCGCTGCGCGGAAGTGAATGTTGATGACCTGATGGTGCAATGCCTGCACCGGGCCGCTGCGCACATTTGATATTTTTCGTTTTATCCCTCGGATGAGGGTGCGCCGCTTATTCCTGCAATCGGGATAGCTTGCGCTGCGCGCATGACAAACCCCCGTCCGTAAGCTGAGCTGTCAAATCGTGCTGATTAATGCACGCTGCCAATGCTGGTCGGGTTTAAGCTATGCTGACTTTATTTTTAATCAGAATGAATCATTTGGATTACAATTGATTCATGTTGATTTAATTGCCGCAAAGTTAATCCGACTGCAAAGGAAAAATCATGGCACATACCGATACCAAAGTTTTGACTGCGCACGTACCGCTGCCGCTGGCCGAAAAAGTCGATCTACTGGCCGCTCGCCTCGAACGCTCGCGCGGCTGGATCGTCAAGCAAGCATTAACCGCCTGGATTGACCAGGAAGAGGAACGCAGTCGTTTGACTCGCGAAGCGCTGGCAGATGTGGATGCCGGTCGCCTCATCGACCATCAGGCAGTGCAGGCGTGGGCAGATAGCCTGGGTACCGGCGCGCCGCTGCCGATGCCGCGCTGATGGATTTGAAATGGAGTAGCAAGGCGCTGACGGATCTGGTGCGACTGTATG
>JAKFFK010000164.1:0-12412 GCA_036675285.1 Paucimonas sp.
ATTTCGTTTCATATTGTCGCAGTTCTTCCAGGGTATTGATATTGCGAAACGCCGCTTCCTCCGGAAAATTCACCTCGGCCACCTTCAGCGCCTTGAACCATGCATCGACCTTGCGCCCGCCCGTTTCCAGATAAGCAGTCAAATGCGGCAGCAAAGACGCTTTCAACAGGCAAAACACCGGATGCGGCTGCCGAGACTGTGTGTTGCCGGTGACCGCAAGCGCCAGGTCGGCGTCTTCTACAACCAGTGCATCAGCCAGCCGCTCAACCAGATCGGCTGGCAAAAACGGGGAATCGCAGGGTGCACTCACGAGATATGGCATCTTGCAATGCAACAATCCTGTTTGCAGACCGGCCAGCGGTCCCGCAAATCCGGCGAATTGGTCCGGCCAGACCGGCAAGCCAAATGCCTGGTAAATTTCCGTGTTCTGATTGGCATTTATCATAAGGCCAGCGACTTGCGGCGCCAGCCGTTCGATGACATGCGCCGCCATCGGCCGACCGTCAAACATTTGCAAACCCTTGTCCACGCCGCCCATGCGCGAACCCCGGCCGCCCGCCAGAATCAAACCGGTAATTTGTGCGATATCTATTTTCATGCACGCAGTATAAATTGGATTGCGGTGCGCCTGTCTGTATCCACTTGCAAGTGGATACAGACAGCACGAAAATTGATGATTCTCAATAGCATGCAGCATTGCAGCGCCAGTCGTCGCAAGAAATTCATTAGACTGGAGTACCGACAGCAAATACAGCGAATTACTGCGGCCAGCACCATGAAAAATTACAGCAGAAAGCCTTGCAAGCAGACGACATGAAACCGGGTTTGCCACGAACAAATGCGACGCCACCCTGAATTGTCCAGTGCCACCATTGCCTTGACCAGAGAAGTCGAAGTGATGGACGAACGCGGCAGGCTTTCTGTCATCGCGATTCCTGCAGAGCGGCCCTTGACGGTTTACGTGGACAGGCGCGAACTGGTGACCCTGATGACGCTGGGCGGCGCCCCCGAAGCGCTGACGCTCGGTTACCTGCGTAACCAGCGGCTGATCAAAACGATTGACGACATTGTCGCAATTCAGGTCGACTGGGAAGTCGAGGCAGTGGCCGTCAAGACGCGCCACGGGATTGCGGATATCGCCGCACGTACCGCGAAAAAGGTGGTCACCACTGGCTGCGGCCAAGGCTCGGTATTCGGCGGTTTGATGGATGAAATCGAGACGATTTCATTGCCGCCGCAGGCACGTCTGAAACAGTCGGTGCTGTACCGGATCGTCGACACCATCCGCACCCAGCAATCGATTTACAAACAAGCCGGTTCGGTGCATGGATGCGCACTGTTTTCAGCGGAGGGCGCCATGCTGTACTTTGTCGAAGACGTGGGCCGACACAACGCCGTCGATGCGATTGCCGGCAAAATGTGGCTGGATGAAATCGACGGTGCGGACAAGGTGTTTTACACCACCGGCCGACTGACTTCGGAAATGGTAATCAAGGGCGCCCAGATGGGCATCCCGTTTTTGCTATCTCGTTCGGGCACTACGCAAATGGGTCACGCGGTCGCCGAGCGGCTAGGCATGTCGCTGCTGGCCCGCTGCACCGGCAAGCATTTTTTACTGTTGACCGGAAAGGAGCGACTGATCCTGGAGCCGGCATTGCTCGATGCATTGAAGGTCGCATAAGGGCGCATGATTTTGTTCATTGTGCGTCAGCCATGGATTGAACACCCGGTAGCAATGCCATGCATTTGATCGACACCATCGGTACCGCCTTTGCCCTGCTTTTTTCAGGCGATGAAACCTTGCTGGAGATTATTTGGGTATCGCTCAAGACTTCCATGATTGCATTGGTAGTCGCGACCCCGGTTGCGGTCATGACCGGCTATGTCATCGCAAGCCACACTTTCTTCGGCCGGCGGATTGCCATCTGGCTCGCCCAGGCAGCGCTTTCGCTGCCCACCGTGCTGATCGGCTTGCTGCTGTACCTGAGCCTGTCGCGCCAGGGGCCACTTGGCGGCTTGCACTGGCTTTTTACGCAACCCGGCATCATTGCCGGCCAGGTATTGATCGTGATGCCAGTAATGATTGCTTTTTCACTGGCCGCGATCCAGGCAGCCGATCCCAGGCTGGCGGAAACCGCGATCTCGCTGGGCGCCTCGCGCTGGAAGGTCATGCGCACCGTATTGCATGAAGTGCGCTTTGGCGTGATGGCGGCCATTATCAGCGGATTCGGCCGCGCCATTGCCGAAGTCGGCTGCGCCATCATGGTCGGCGGCAATATCGCTGGTGAAACACGCACCATCACCACCGCCATTGCGCTGGAAACCAGCAAGGGCGAATTCGCCCAAGGCATTGCGCTGGGCATCGTGCTGCTCGCCATTGCCCTGATCATCAATGCCGCACTGGTCTTGCTGCAGGGAGATCCACGGGCGGCTAGAGGCATGTCATGACTGCATTGCTGGCACTATCTCATTTGCAAAAGCGCTATGGCGAGCGCCTGCTGTTCAATATCGATGCATTGGTCATCCAGCCAGCCACAGCCTATGTATTGACCGGGTCAAACGGTACCGGAAAAAGCACCCTGTTGCGGATCCTGGCCGGGCTGGAAACGGCAGACATTGCGCAGGCCCGCTTGCTGGGCCGTCCGGTGCAGCTGTCACCGTATTCGCAGCTCCTGCGCGAAGCGATTATTTACGTGCATCAGCATCCGGTCATGTTTTCCACCAGCGTCGCCGCCAACATCGGCTATGGCCTGGCCGCGCGCGGGCGCGCCAAATCCGAGATTGCCCAAGTGGTGGAAGAAGCCATGCAATGGGCCGGTGTCACCCACTTGCGTAACAACAAACCGCTGACCTTGTCCGGCGGTGAAAAGCAGCGCATCGCCCTGGCGCGCGCCAAGGTGCTACAACCAAGACTATTGCTGCTTGACGAGCCGACTGCCAATCTGGACGGCGCCGCGCGCGAACAGGTGCTGGCCCTGATTCCCAGCCTGACTGGCGCCGGCAGCAGCGTGATCATGGCCTGCCATGACCGCGACCTGATTGCCTTGCGCGGCGTGCAGCGCCTGAAGCTGCAGGATGGCCGGCTGCAGGCACGGCAAAACCGGCTACGGTTCGCCTGAGCTTATTGTGCCTTGCCGGCTGAAGGGAAAAACACTTGCTGGCCGTCGATCCGAAAGCCGGCGATTTTTTCCTGCCCCGCCGGCGACGTGATCCAGTCGATCAGGCGCATCGCGCCCTGGTAATTGATGTCGGGATATTTCGCTGGATTGACCGCAATCATGCCGTATGGATTGAACATCCGGCGATCCCCTTTCAGCACGATCGCCAAACCGGTTTTAGCGCGATAAGCAAGGTAAGTTGCGCGGTCGGTCAGCGTATATGCCTGCAGCTCCGTTGTCATGGTCAATACTTCGCCCATGCCCAGTCCGGCAGAAATATAGGCACTACCGGCCGGCTTCATGCCGACTTGTTTCCAATACGCTTGCTCCATCTGGTCAGTCCCGGAATTGTCGCCGCGCGAAATGAATTTCGCCTTTTGCTCCACAATTTTTTTCAATCCCCCGAGGATGTCGGTGCCTGCCTGCCGCACCCCGGCGGGGTCGCTTTCCGGGCCGACCAGTATGAAATCGTTGTACATGACATCGCGACGATTAACGCCATGCCCATCAGCGATGAATTTTTCTTCTGATTGCCGTGCATGCACCAGCGTCACATCCACATCGCCATTTTTGGCCAGTTCCAGCGCCTTGCCGGTGCCGACCGCGATCACCTGCACCTTGATGCCGGACACGGCTCCAAACTCCGGCAGCAGGAAATTAAGCAGGCCCGAGTGTTCGGTACTGGTCGTGGTGGACAGTCGCAGCACCTGCTGCGACGCGGCAGTTGTGGAAACCAGCAGCGAAAGCACCAAAGGGACGATGGTAAAAAAGCGGCAAATGCGCATACGCGGATTTCCTGGAATCAAGCGAACCATGGGAAGATAATGGCGATCAACAAAACATTTGACTACGTATCAGCGTACCTTTGCCGATGCCGCACATCCTGTGACGAATCAATTTTCGATACTGTAAATTATCGCAAATGTCACCCAGCACATCTGCCATCAACATCAAAAATAAGAATGCTGGTCCTTGGTGTCAATTATCTGATGCAAGTTGTGCAGTGATACCAAGCAGCCCTGCGCAAGACCAGCGCGTATCGGCATGCAACCAAACAGTTCAATATATTTCTTAATTGCAATAATGGAAATTCAGTTATCAATTAGTAAATTTCCCAGCCATCCTGCTTGTATGCATGTCTGGCCGATTTTTAAATGAAAACAAAATAATTACTTATAAGAAACATTGTTTCGATGGTTGGCATCCGCTATGGCCATTTATGAACCGTGGGCAGTTCAATGAAAAAACAACGCTGCCTATGTGCAGATGGATGTTTGGAATGGAAATTTTGACAGCCTGATTGCCTTGCTTGTATGCTGCCTCGCCTACCGTAGAGCAAGTTTTCTTGGCGGGCCAAGGTTTTCCCGGTTTTCAACCCGGCCATCAATATCTCATCAATAACATGACGCAAGTAAACAAGGTACAAGTAGTGATCGAAACGCCGGTGCAACTGGAACGGTTGGCGTTTCTGGATGGCTTGCGGGGATGGGCGGCGCTGATGGTGGTGTTGAGCCACCTGCTGGTGTTTTTTGTGGCACAAACCTCAAGCGCTTACAAGGGCTGGTACTGGGCATTTCCCAGCGATGGCAACCTGGCGGTATTTGTGTTTTTCGTTCTGTCGGGCTTTGCCCTGTCGATCGGTTACATCCAGTCTGGCCGGATGAGCATCCTGACCGCGCTCTGTGTACGGCGCTACCTGAGGCTGGCCATTCCCATCCTGTGCACCTCGCTGCTGGCGTACCTGTTGCATACGGTGCACCTGTTCTACAATGCCGCCGCCGGCAATATCACCGAGAATGCATGGCTGACCACCTTTTATACCTTCCCTCCGAATTTGCTGGAAAGCGTCAAGTTTGGTTTGTACGATGTTTTTCTCCACTACAGCGGCACGGCCTCTTATAACCCGATCCTGTGGACCATGTCGATCGAACTGTTCGGCTCTTTTATCGTATTTGCGATCTGTGCGCTGGTGCTGCCGCTGAAAAAACGCGTGATCCTGCTGACGCTGATCCTGATTTATTTTGTACTTACCAAAAATATTTACTACCTGCCTTTCCTGTGCGGTATCGGCATCGCCCTCTGCTACCACAACCGCGACAAAACAGTGTTCAAGAAAATCCATTTCGCGCTACCGTTCCTGCTGGTCCTGATCATCTATTACTCGACGGTCAGCCTGCGCGGGCAAGGATTGCCAGTGCCGCAAATTACCCGCAGCGACACCTATTCCATCCTGGCGTCTAGTTGCATGGTGTTTGCCGCCGCCTTCTATGCGCCGCTCCGCCGTTTTCTGGAAAACCCGGTTTCCCGCTACCTTGGCAGCATCTCCTTTCCAATCTACCTGACCCACTTTATCGTCATTTGCTCGTTCTCCAGCGGATTTGTGCTGTATCTGACAGTGACCCGAGGCGTGTATTCCGAAATGAACGTCCATCTCAACGTCGTCGCCAGCCTGCTGATCTGTTTCGTGATTGCCCATTTTTTCCGTCACATCGAAAGCTTCGCCATTTTCTCCGCACGGAAGTTTTCCGATTTCATGCAGAAATGAATACAGGGGCGGCACCACTTCATTGAAATGCGATGCCGCCCCTTCTTTTGTGGTCGCGGCAAGTGCACTATATCTGACTGAAATGATCGCTTGTAAGTAATCCAACAGAATTTCAATGGAAAGCAGGTGTCGTGTACCCGGTGCGCGCCTAATTGGCCAGGTCCAATCCGGTGGCGACGTTTTGCACCAAGTCGTTAATCAATTCCTTGATCTCCTTGAGCACACCGGAGACATTCCAACATTTCCCATTGCAGCAGAGTCTGCAGACTCTTGACCTCTTTTCCCTTTGCCGCACCAGTCAATACCGGCATTCGTTCCATTCACTGAAAATCTCCCACAATTGACCATGCGCCAATAAAAAAGCGCGCCCCTTATCGGGAGCGCGCCAGGTGCTTCATTGTTTAATCCAGGTTTAGCGTGGCTGCCAGATGCTCCAGCGCTGGGCAGTGTTGCCGGCACAAGCCCACAGTTGCAGGCTCTGGCCAGGCTGCGCATTGGCTCTCGGGATGTCCAAGCACTTGCCCATCGCGTTCTCGATCTGGCCGCGCAGCGCGAACTGCTGGGCCGCACCGTCTGCTATGCAGCTCCAGGTCTGGATCTTGGTGCCATTGACAGTCTGGTTGGCATCGATGTCCAGGCAGTTGTTGGTATTGACCGCGGTGCGGAAGCCGCCATTGCCCGGAATCCAGCGCTGGGCAGACGTGCCGTTACAGGCCCAGAGCTGCACCACCGTGCCATTGCTTATGGATGATGCTCTCACGTCCACGCACAGGTTGTTGGTGGTCTTGAGCTCGCCGGTAGCTGGTTCGAAGGTGAACTTCTGGGCGTTGGTGTCGTTGCAATCCCAGAGCTGCAAAGCCTGACCTGCAGCCAGATTGTTCTGGGGAACATCGATACACTTGCCGCTGTTGCCGGCAACGATCTGCATGTTCTTGTACAGCCATTTCTGGTCGGCCTGGCCACCGCAAGTCCATTCCCAGATCGGCGCGCCATCGACGGCTGCGCCGCCATTGCCGAGTACCATGCACTTGTCGGCCAGCGGATTGCGCAGTTCGCGCGCGTTCGACATGCGCCACTGCTGGGCATTGTTGCCATTGCAGGTCCACAGTTGGACTTCGGTGCCGTCAGCAGTGATGCCACCTTCAATATCGACGCACAGGTTGCCATAGCCTGTAATCGTGCCCGGTGCAGACTTCGCCGGTGCGGCGTCTGGACCATAGATGAACGCAGACCGGTTACCGCTTGGTTTGTTGTTGGCATTGAAATAGTGATCGGCAATCCAGCGCCAATCTCTGCCATGGTTGGCTGCCCAGTATTGCGAGCCCCACTGGCTCATGCCGCGACCGTGACCGAAGCAGCCTTTGTTGTATCCAACGGAATCGGACAGACACGGCCAACCGGTGGCGGGTGAGCCGTTGTTGCCGTTGCCGCAAGAAAGGTCTTTGTTGTTGCATGTTAAACCGTCGTTCAGGTTATCCCAGGCGTTGTTTTGCGATGAATACTCGGCGCGAAACATTGCCTTGCCGTCGCGTGACACCACCATGCCGTTGGTGGCATCGGTCGCCTGATCGGTTGCGATCGACGTATCGGTGTCATTGACCTGGCACGAGGTGGTATTGCAGATGTCATAGTTGCTGCGCAGCGGATTGGACACATGCCAAGCGCCGTAGCTGCGATAAGCCACCGCGCCGGCCCGCAGAGATTCCTGGTGCCAGCTGGCGATCCACTCATCGTTCAAACCGCGCTTGACATACGTTTGCATGCTCATCACCTGGACCGTCGAGCAGCTTGTGCCCGAGCAGCTATAGCCGACACGAATAGTGCCCGGCACACTGATCGCGCTCGCCTGGCTTGCCGCCAGCAGCAAACCGGCAGCACAAAGAATTTTATTGATCAATTTCATTTGCATTTCCTCCTTAGCGGGCTTTGCGCAAAATAGCCTGTTGCGTCTCTTTGACCAGCTTGTGGGTGTCGTCACGCTCGGTGCTACCCGTGCCGGTTTCCATTTCGATGATGAAATGCGTGTTGTCACTTGCGATCAAAGGCGTGCCAACGATCCGGTGGATTTTGAAACCTGCACGCTGCACGACCAGGTTGTCGCTGCTGGGCAGATCGGGGTCCGGGGCCTTGGCGCCGAGCTGCGGCGCGCCGTAGATCACGAAGTAGCCATTCGCATCGGTATGGGTCTTGCTTTTGGTCAGTTCAAGCGTCACCGTTGCGCCGCTTAACGGCTCGCCGGTTGCATCGTCGATCACGTGACCATGCAGCATGGTCTTGGTGGCGATGGTCTTTTGCTTGACCACTTCGGGGCGCAGCTCATTCGGTGTTTCTTCCGGATCGAGCCATACTTTGACCGGCAGACGCTTGCCTGCAGGCGTATCGAGAGCGACCCTGATGCCATTGTGGCCAGGCACATCCACCTCAAGACGATGCAAGCCTGGCGGCACCTGGAAGCGTTGACGCAGCGGGGCGGAAGCGCGTGCCACGGCTGAAGCAAGGGATTGCCCCCTGTTGTCCTTTACCGCCACCGATGCCATTTTCGATAATCCACGGCCTGTGACGCTGCTGCGCACATCTATTTCGATTTCCGCCGGCGCGGCATGAGCCGCTGCCGCCAGCGCACCGGTGATCAATAGCGCGCCTGAGGCGGCGCTTAATAATCTTGTAAAGTTCATATAGTTCGACTCCTGTAAATAATTGGCCGCGGCCCCATGAGCGGGTGCCGCGGCCAAGACTTCATCGTTTCATTGGGTTAGCGTGGCTGCCAGATGCTCCAGCGCTGAGCGGCATTGCCGGCGCAAGCCCACAGTTGCAGGGCTTGACCCGACACTGCATTGGCTCGCGGGATATCCAGGCACTTGCCCATTGCATTTTCAAGCTGGCCACGCAGTGCGAACTGCTGTGCAGGGCCGTTCGCTATGCAGGACCAGACCTGGATCTTGGTGCCATTGGCAGTCTGGTTGGCATCGATGTCCAGGCAGCTGTTGGTGTTGACCGCAGTGCGGAAGCCACCATTGCCCGGAATCCATTTCTGCGCAGCCGAGCCGTTACAGGTCCACAGTTGCACCACCGTGCCATTGCTCGAGATGGAATTCCTGAGATCGACGCACAGGCCGTTGGTGGTCTTGAGCGCGCCGGTGGCAGGCTCGAACGTGAACTTCTGGGCGTCGGAGTCGTTGCAGTCATACAGTTGCAATGCCTGGCCCGAGACCCGGTTGTTCTGCGGCACGTCGATGCACTTGCCGCTGTTGCCGGCGACGATCTGCATATTCTTGTACTGCCACTTCTGGTCGGCCTGGCCGCCGCACGTCCATTCCACGATCGGTGCGCCATCGACGGCTGCGCCGCCATTGCCGAGCACCATGCACTTGTCGGCCAGCGGGTTGCGCAGTTCGCGCGCATTGGAGACGCGCCACTGCTGGGCGTTGTCGTTGTTGCAGTTCCACAGCTGGACTGGGGTGCCGTCGGTGGTCGAGCCGCCGGCGATATCGACGCACAGGTTGTTATGGCCGACGATGGTGCCAGGTGCAGCCTTCGGCGGTGGAGTGCCGGTGCCGGAGCCTTCAACCAGCGCCTTGTAGCGCGGCCAGTCCCAGCCCGCCCCCGGATCGGTGTGGGTCTGGTTGGCATAATTGATATGACCCTTGACGTTGTAATCGGCATCCGGCAGCTTGGTATTCCAGCCGCGCGAGCCGTCATACACCTTGCGTGGCAGCGAGCGCGCAGCCAGGATGTCGCGGGTCAGGGCAGCCGACGCGTTATACATGGCGGTGGTATACCAGGCGCTTGGATTGGCGGTGCGGCCTTCATGTTCGAGGCCGACGGTATAGCCGTTGGATGATCCGATGTGCCATGCGCGGTCGCCTTCGCGCACCATCTGCGTGACCTGGCCGTCGGAAGAACGCAGCACGTAATGCGCGCTGACATTGGAGGTGCAATCCTTGAACCAGGAAATGGCGCCGGCATACGAGCCTTCCGTCGTGTGGACGGCGACATGGGTAAATGGCGTGGTGCGGCCGGCTGTGTAGTTACAGGTAGCTGCCGGATTCCAGATCGCCGGAGGATAATCTGGCGAGGCCAGTGCTGGTTGTGTGCCCATGGCGCCAAACACGCTCCCGGCCAGCAGGGCATTTGCTAAAAATCGATTCATATGGTTCCCCTTGTTACGCGGCATGCGAGGCCGCGACATGTGTTGGTTGAATAAAGTCTTGTGGCGCGGATCAACGGCCCGCGGGCTGTCCATTCGCGTCCGGCGCGCTCATCTTTATACTGTTCGGGCCGATTTCCAGCAGCACGCGCGATGCCGACAGGGTGCGCAATTTGTCGCGGCCAAAGACTTTTTCCATGTCGACTTTGCGCTGCTTGACCTTGTAGCCCTTGTCGCCGCGGCCTTCCTTGATGGCATTGAGCACTTCATAGGATTGCATTTCCGCGATCTCGCGCTCGGGGATGCCGCTGAATTTCGCTACCGCCTCTTCCCACTGTTCCAGCGGGGTGTCGCGGGTCTTGCGGTTGCCATACTGTGCCAGCAGCGCGGCGGCGCCACGGATATTGGTGCGGGTATCGGTCGCCACCTTGGTTGGCATCTCGCGGATCAATGCTGCGGCCTGGTTCAAGGACGTGCCGAAGTGCGGGTCGTTACGCAAGCCCATGATGCCGTAGGCAGGCATCATCTCGCCTTCGTGCCAGTCGGATTCATGAAAGTCCTCACCGTTTTTCTTGGCATGCCCTTTCGCCACGATCGGGCGCCAGCGGGTTTCGGTATAGGCGATCGACTGCAGCAGTTCGACCGGCACGTCGAATTCCGCCGAAGCTTCTTCAAACCACTTTTCGTAAATTTTGGGAAAGCCAGTCAACTCCGGCGAGTTGCCTGCGGCATGGACGGTACAGGCGGCGCCTAGGCTGGTTGCCAGCAGCATCGCGGAAAGCAGCGACTTGATGCGTGTGTGCATACGAATCTCCTTTGAAATGAAACAAAACGGTTATTGATTTTGTGCGGCTTGCGCGCCCCGTCGAATATTGACTGTGACCTTACGGCGCAGGCAGGCCATGCATGTCAGAACAAGCCGCCTTGAAACAGTGCATTGCCCACCACATCGCTGCAAATTGGCGTAATGTAGAATTGCAAGCCATGTTTCAACTGCTGCTATTGCACCCAAACTTGCTGAAGCACATTGAAGACAGGTAGAAAATTTTTCCTGCAGCCAATGCCAACAGCGGAAGACAGCTTACTATTGCGCAAATGTTGTGATTACACATCACCCTTTAATGTGATTCGACGGTGAAAAAGGAGCGTTTTTGGAACGTCTGGGTGGCCGTGCGTCAAACCAAAAAATGCTTGTGGGCGTCGACAGATTGTTTGGTATTGCACAAAGAAAATTGATTGCACAAACTCCTCCACAATTGCCTTGCGCCAACTCAAAGAAAACGATGCGCTCGATTACGGAAGCATGCCGGCGCTATGTTTGATTGGCTCATCCTTAAGAACAGGAAATTGCTTATGAACCGTTTGACAAAAATCCGATTGCGCGCCGCATTGTTCGTCATAAGCCTGATGGTGGCATTGCTGGCTCATGCGGACCGTGGAGCGACAGCGCTCAGCACGGATGCAAAAAAATATCAGCAATATTTCAAGGAAGCCGCCATCGAATTCAATGTGCCGGTCGAACTATTGCAAGCCATCGCCTATGTCGAAACGCGCTGGCAACCGGTCGTTCCCAAGCAAAACGAGGAGCAAGCCCCGGGGGCGGGCATAGAGACCGAGCCGCATCAAGGCAAGCCGCCAGGTTACGGCATCATGGGCTTGCATGACGATCCTCATTTTGGCCGCTCGCTGGTGAAGGCGGCACAATTGATCGGGCAACGTCCGCAAAAACTTCAAACGGATACGCGCACCAATATCCGCGGCGCTGCAGCATTGCTATCCCGGTATGGCGCTCCCCTTACCCGCCAATCGCCTATTGAAATGTGGGAATCTGCGCTGGCAAAGTTCGGCGGCATTCCGCAACGCGACGTTGCGCAACTGTATACGTATGAAATTTTCGCGGCGATCGACCAGGGCAGACAGAGTAATCAGTTTGCAATCACCCAGCGGCACATCGACATGAAAAAAATCTATGGCGGGGAAACCTTGAAAAGACTATCGGCGCATTAGACGATGATGCGGTAGCCAGAGAGTTTGAAGGTAGGACAAGCCTGATTGCGCTTGATTGGATCCCCTGCCATTCCCGCGCAGGGAAGACGGGCAGCGGTCGTCCATTCAAGGCATAACGGTTTCGAGTTTTTCATGGTGACTTAAGGACCATCCTGCGTTACTGCTAACGGCCTTGCTGGGCTGGATTGTTGCTCCACCTGGCCCGTCTGCAAGACGCGCGTGAAAATCTTTACACCATTCTTAACCGCTGCGATTTATTGCCCTGGCTGAAATGGAGCAGTACAAAGTGGAGCAGTCCAGCAATCGCACCAAGCACCATGCCACCCAAAACATCCAGTAGGACATGCTGGGCAGTGGCTAAAGTGGAGTAAAGAATCCCCAAGCACCAAATCCAGTTAAGCGTTCGAATGATCCTTCCGGCATTCATCTGTCGAAGGATATCTTCCATCAAGATAGCCGTAAACACTGAAAATGTGACATGCATCGATGGAAAGGCGTTGCCTGCCATGTCATTTTCTTTTAAAAAGGACATGGCAGGAAATTGCGACCAGTCGA
>JAKFFK010000133.1:0-1985 GCA_036675285.1 Paucimonas sp.
AGCTTCTGTGGATTGCCTGCACCAACCCGGCGCAATCGATGCCGGACCAAAAGCTGATCCGCGAAGCGTTGAAAAAGGCGGAACTGGTGATTGTCCAGGAAGCCTACAAGACGACCGTCACGGTGGATTACGCCGATGTCTTGCTGCCGGCCACGACCTGGAGTGAAAAAGAGGGCACCGTCACCAATTCCGAACGCCGCATCACGCGTCTGAAAGCGGCATTGAGCAAGCCCGGTGAATGCTTGCATGACTGGGAAATCGTCAACCGCTTTGCGCACAAGCTGGAAAACCTGATGGGCAAGACGACGACCCTGTTCCCCTATGCCGGCGTGGAAGAAATCTGGAACGAGCACCGCGAATCGACCCGCGGGCGCGATCTGGATATCACTGGTCTGAGCTACCGGATTCTGGAGCAGCAGGGTCCGCAGCAATGGCCATATCCGCAAGGCGCGGCAACCGGCAAGGCGCGCCTGTATGAAGACGGCATTTTCCCGACGCCAAACGGGCGTGCACGGTTCGTCAATGCCATCTATCAACCGGTTGCCGAACCGGTCGATGCGCGCTATCCATTCAGGCTCACCACCGGCCGGCTGCGCGACCAGTGGCATGGCATGAGCCGCACCGGCACGGTGGCCCAGTTGTTTGCGCACCAGTCCGAACCTGCGGTAGTGCTGTCGGCCGTCGACATGGAACGCCGCTTCATCAAGGATGGCGATCTGGTGCATGTCACCAGCCGCCGCGGCTCGCAGATTTTGCCGGCAGTGACAGGCGACGATATGCGTGCCGGCCAGGCATTCGTCGGCATGCATTGGGGCGAGGAATATGTATCCGGCCGCGGCCACGATGGCGCTGGCAGTTACGGCGTCAATGCCTTGACCTTACCGGCAATCGACTCGTATTCGAAGCAGCCTGAATTGAAACATGCTGCGGCCAAGATTCTGAAAGCGGAATTGCCGTGGCGCTTCCTGGTATTCGGCTGGGTCGATGAATCGCAGGTGCTAAGCCTGCAGGCGAGCCTGCGGCCCTTCATGCGCCGCTTTGCCTATGCATCGTGCACCTTGTTCGGCCGCGACCGGGCCGGCGTATTGTTGCGCGTGGCAGATGACTATGCGGCCGAGCCAGAAGTCGTCAGGGAAATTGAAGCCAGGTTCAGTATCACCGGCGCCGAGGTATTGCGCTACGACGACAAAAAACGCGGCAATTCGCGGCATATCTTG
Source organism: Paucimonas sp. (assembly GCA_036675285.1). Taxonomy (GTDB): domain Bacteria; phylum Pseudomonadota; class Gammaproteobacteria; order Burkholderiales; family Burkholderiaceae_D; genus Paucimonas. The sequence goes on from JAKFFK010000133.1 coordinate 1,218, forward strand.
GTGCAGGACGGCAAGCTGGCAGCCGTCGCCCTGGCTGGCGACATTTCTGCTGAACACTGGCTGAAGGCATACCTGGAAGACGGGCAATCGGTCGCTGCGCTGGGCCGCATGTTATTGATACCGTCGACCAAGGCGCCGCAAGGCTTCAAGGCGCGCGGCCGGATTGTCTGCAATTGCCTGAATGTCGCGGAATCCGACATCAAGCAAGCCCTGGCTGGCATGCCGGGAACGCCGGATGAAATCTTGGCATCGCTTCAGAGCAAGCTGAAATGCGGCACCAATTGCGGCTCCTGCGTGCCGGAGTTGAAACAAATCATTCTTGTGCAAAAATCCTTGATACCGACTGCAGCGTAAGCGGGCAGACCGGTCACCCCGGCCAAAGCATGATTCCAAACATCCGATGGGGCATGATTTCCTGAAAGGCTGATCCCTGCGCATACGCATCGCGACGCTGCTAAGCCAGCTGCAAATCTCACTTCGTAGTAAGCTTGGCGCATGAATCCGATACTCGATACCCAACCCCTGGTCGCCGCCCGCTTCATCAAGGAAATCGGCCGCGGCAAGGATGGCGCGCGCAGCCTGTCGCGCGCCGATGCACAATTGATGTATGCAGCGATGCTCGATGGCCGCATCGCCGATCTGGAACTGGGCGCGATCTTGCTGGCGATGCGCATCAAGGGCGAATCGGTGCAGGAAATTGCCGGCTTTCTGGATGCGGCAGAGCAGTCGTTTGAGCTATTGCCGGCGCCAGACGGCGACTATGCACCG
>JAKFFK010000145.1:0-12387 GCA_036675285.1 Paucimonas sp.
AGCAAGAGCCAGTTCCAGTATGTATTGCAGAGCGTACGGGCCGACGAATTAAATCTCTGGGCGGAACGCCTGCAGGAAAAAATGCGGGCCGAGCCGATCTTTCGGGATGTGACCAGCGATTCGCAATTAAAAGGTTTGGAAGCGGTGGTGGATATCAACCGCGACCGGGCCAACGAAGCCGGTGTGCAAATTGATGATATCCGTACGGCACTGTATAGCGCCTATGGCGAGCGCCAGGTATCGACCATTTTTACTAGCAGCAATAGTTACCAGGTCATTATGCAAAGCGCCGGCTCGGGCCAGCAGGATGAAACCGACCTGAAGAATATTTTTGTGCGCAGCAATACGGGTGTGCTGGTGCCCTTGCTGAGCTTGGCCAGCGTGCAGCGCGCCGCTGGCCCGGTATCGGTCAATCATCAGGGGCAATTGCAGGCGATTACCGTGTCTTTCAACCTGGCGCCGGATGTGCCGCTGGGCGATGCCAGTGCAAAAATCGAAGAAATCAAGCGTGCACTGAACCTGCCCGCCAGCGTGATCACTTCCTACGCCGGCGATGCGGCGGTGTTCCAGTCGTCGCAAACCAGTCAGATCGCCTTGCTGCTGCTGGCGGTGGCCGTTATCTATATCTTGCTGGGCGTGCTGTATGAAAGTTATATTCATCCGATCACGATTCTGGCCGGCTTGCCCTCGGCGGCCATCGGCGCCTTGCTGGCCCTGTCGCTGTTCGGCTTTGAGTTGACCCTGATTGCTACGATCGGGATCTTGATGCTGATCGGTATCGTCAAGAAAAACGCGATCATGATGATCGACTTTGCGCTGGCCGCGCAACGTACTGAAGGCATGTCGCCCAGGGAGGCGATCCGGACTGCCTGCCTGTTGCGTTTTCGGCCGATCATGATGACCACGCTGGCGGCGATGATGGGCGCGGTGCCGATTGCCTTTGGCTTGGGCGCTGGCGCTGAATTGCGTCAGCCGCTGGGCGTGGCCATCGTCGGCGGCTTGCTGATGTCGCAAGTCATCACCCTGTTCATCACCCCGGTGATTTACCTGTATCTGGACCGTTTCAGCGGCACCGGTCCGCTGGAACTGGCGCCGGAGCTGCTGGCCGATGCGGGGAGTGCAGGGGTCAAGCCGGCCAGGCCCGATTGAGGATTTCCTGCCGCGGCGCGGTGGCGGCCAGCGTGCCATAGACGCGGCCGGATTCGGCATCGATGCGGCTGGTGACAAAGGCATCAGCAATGGCTGGCGGTGCATGGTGCAGCATCAGGTTGGCCTGTACTGCTAGCACCAGTTTTTGCACAAATCGGCGCGCCAGCATTTCGCGCTGGTCCGGCGGCGCCAGCAGATCGTGTTGCAAGCCATTGACCAGCGAGAGCAAGCCGGCATGCGCAGAAGCTGCGTGTTTCAGTTCTGCCAGTACCAGCATGAAGCCGTCGGCATCGCGTTCGATTGCGCGCAACACATCCACGCACATCACGTTGCCGGATCCTTCCCAGATCGAATTGACCGGCGCTTCGCGGTACAGGCGCGCCATCGGGCCGGTTTCGACATAGCCGTTGCCGCCCCAGACTTCCATGCATTCACCGGTAAATTCCAGCGCGCGCTTGCAGATCCAGAATTTGGCGGCCGGAGTGACGATCCGGCGCCATGCGCGTTCGGCCGGATCGTCTGGACAATCGAAGGCGCGCGCCAGGCGCAGCATCAGCAGGGTAGCGGCTTCGCTTTCCAGAGCCAGGTCGGACAACACATTGCGCATCAATGGCTGCTCGAGCAACGGCTTGCCGAATGCGCTGCGGTGCCGTGCGTGGTGTACTGCCTGCACGAAGGCCTGGCGCATCAGGCCGGCGCTGCCGATCACGCAATCGAGCCGGGTGTGGTTGGCCATTTCAATGATGGTCGGAATGCCGCGGCCGTCTTCGCCGACCAGGATACCGTACGCGTCCTGGAATTCGACTTCACTGCTGGAGTTGGAGCGGTTGCCGAGCTTGTCTTTCAGGCGCTGCACCAGTACGGCGTTCTTGTTGCCGTCGGGACGCCAGCGCGGCACGAAAAAACAGGACAGGCCGGCGTCGGTGCGCGCCAGCACCATATGGGCATCGCACATCGGCGCCGAGAAAAACCATTTGTGACCGGTGAGCAGATAGTCGGCGCCGCGCCCGCCGCCGTGCATCGGGCGGGCCACGGTAGCGTTCGAACGCACATCGGAGCCGCCCTGTTTTTCCGTCATGCCCATGCCAATCAGGATCGCGCTTTTGGCGGCGATCGGCAAATCGCGCGCATCGTGTTCGCATGAAAAGAGCTTGTCCTTGAGAGCGGCAAACAAGGCCGGCTCGTTTTGCAAAACCGGGATCGCGGCGAACGTCATGGTGGTCGGGCAGAGCGAACCGGCCTCGACCTGCGCATGCAGGAAGTAACCGGCGGCGCGCGCGACATGGGCGCCGGGCCGGGGCGCCATCCACGGCAGCGCATGCAAGCCTTCGCGCCGCAACAATCCGAGCATCTGGTGCCAGCTCGGATGGAAGCTGACAGTATCGATGCGGTGGCCGTAGCGGTCATGCGTGGCCAGTTCCGGCAGGTGATGGTTGGCCAGGGCACCCAGTTGCAGGATATCGGGCTGGCCCAGTGTCGCGCCCAGGCGCAGCAGATTGGCTTGGTGCCAGCCGGCGTTTTCGCGCTCGACACCGTCGCTCAAGGCAATATCGGTGGCGAACAGATTGTAGCCATGCAGCTCCGGCACTTGATTGGTGACTTCATGGGTCGGCCATTGCATTGCAGTCTCCTGACAGGTCTGTCGATAATATTGGCAAAGTCCCGGGATTTGCAAGTATGGCAAGGCGCCTGGCGCATGAAAATGCATCGCTATGGAAAATTATGCAGCGATAGCATTGAAGTGGGGTAAGCCAGCGCCATGTCAGGTAAAATGCATGCTAAATTCTATCGATAGCGTGGCTATGTCTTATCAAGTTCTGGCAAGAAAGTATCGCCCCAAAAGCTTCGACACGCTGGTCGGGCAAGAGCACGTGGTGCGGGCGCTGACCCATGCACTGGAGCACAAGCGGCTGCACCATGCCTACTTGTTCACCGGAACCCGCGGCGTTGGCAAAACCACGCTGTCGCGGATTCTGGCCAAATCCTTCAATTGCCAGGGTGCGGACGGCAATGGCGGCATTACCGCACAGCCGTGTGGCGTGTGCGACGCCTGTGTGGCGATCGATGCCGGGCGCTTCGTCGATTATATTGAAATGGATGCGGCATCCAATCGCGGCGTCGATGAAATGGCGCAATTGCTGGAACAGGCCGTCTACGCGCCTTCCAATGCCCGCTTCAAGGTCTACATGATCGACGAAGTGCACATGCTGACCAACCACGCCTTCAATTCGATGCTGAAGACGCTTGAGGAGCCGCCCGAACACGTCAAGTTCATTCTCGCCACCACCGACCCGCAAAAAATTCCGGTGACCGTCCTGTCGCGCTGCCTGCAATTCAACCTGAAGCAGATGCCGCCGGGCCATATTGTCAGTCATCTGGAAAACATTCTCGGTCAAGAACAGATTTCCTTTGAAACCCCGGCCTTGCGGCTGCTGGCGCAAGGCGCGCATGGTTCGATGCGTGATGCCTTGTCGCTGACCGACCAGGCGATTGCCTATGCAGCCGGCAAGGTGACGCTGGAAGCGGTGCAGGGCATGCTGGGCGCGCTTGACCAGTCGTATCTGGTACGGGTGCTCGATGCCTTGGCGGATCAGGATGGCGCAGGCTTGCTGGCGGTGGCCGATGAAATGGCGGCGCGCAGCCTGTCCTATAATGGAGCATTGCAGGATCTGGGTAGCTTGCTGCACCGGATCGCGCTGGCACAATCAGTGCCGTCGGCGGTGCCGGAAGATTTGCCCGAGCGCGATGCAATTGTGCGGCTGGCATCCATGTTTGACCCGGAAGAAGTACAACTGTTTTACCAGATCGTCGTGCATGGCCGCAATGAGCTTGGATTGGCGCCGGATGAATATGCCGGTTTTTCAATGACGCTGTTGCGCATGCTGGCGTTCCGGCCAGTTGCTGGGGGCGCTGCAGTGCAAGCTGCCGCTCCGGCTGCGGCAAGCAGCAATGTGGCCGCAGCGCCAGCCAGACTCGCGGCCACGCCCCAAGCAGTGACTGCCAGCGTGCCGGTGAGTCGCCCGGCTGGCGGCATGAGCCCGGCCCGCGCTGCACTTGAAGCAGCCCGGGGAGGCGGCAAGTCCGCGCCGACTGCAGCAGCGTCAGCGTCGAAAGCGCCGCCACCTTGGGAAGAAGACCAGCCGCAGGCTTCGCCAGGCAGCGATGCGGCGGCTGTAGCGCAAAAAAAAACTGAAGCGCCGGCAATGGCTGAACCAGCCGCTCCGCCAGCACCCAAGCTAGTCGAGCCGGCACCGCGCCCGGCCTTGGCGCAGCCGGTGCCCGAACTGAATTGGGATGGCGACTGGCCGGTGCTGGCGGCAGGCTTGCCGGTGCGCGGTGTGGCGCAGCAACTGGCGCAGCAAAGCGAATTGATCCAGTGCGACCATAGCAGCGGTGCGGTGCAGTTTCAACTGCGTGTTCCGCTGGAAACCTTGTGTGCTGCAGGCAGCGTCGACAAACTAGCCGTCGCCTTGACCGAACATTTCGGCAAAGCAGTGCGGGTCACCACGGAAATCGGCACGGTAGCGCAAACCGCCAATGCCGCAGCGCAGGCCGAACGTGCGGAACGTCAACGCGAAGCAGAAGAAACGATGCATAGTGATCCCTTTGTGCAAACGCTGATGCGCGAGTTTGGCGCCACCATCGTGCCGGGATCAATCAAGCCAGTCTAGCTTATTGCGGGACAGAGTTAAGCGGAGCCGCCGAGGCCGTAGCGGTACTCTGTCCTCAATATTTTAGAATTGCGGGACGGAGTTAGACGTAGCGGCACTCTGTCCTTAGCCAATTAGAATCGCAGGACAGCGTTCAGTGGAGCCAACGAGGCATAGCGGTACGCTGCACCAAATTGATAGCAAACGAGAAAGGAGCAATATCATGATGAAAGGCCAATTGGCAGGGCTGATGAAACAAGCCCAGGCAATGCAGGACAACATGAAAAAAATGCAGGATCAGCTGGCCACCATTGAGGTCGAAGGCCAGTCCGGCGCCGGCTTGATCAAGGTTGTCATGACGTGCAAGAATGATGTCAAGCGCGTGTCGATCGATCCATCGCTGCTTGGTGACGACAAGGATATGCTGGAAGACCTGGTTGCCGCCGCCTTTAACGATGCAGTGCGCAAGGCCGAAGCTACCTCGCAGGAAAAAATGGCCGGCATGACGGCAGGCCTGCCATTGCCGCCGGGATTCAAGATGCCTTTTTAATCGGGCTGTCCTACTTTGCGCTGGATAAATCGATGCGGCTTGACTATGAATCGACAGTTGCATTGCTGTTATGCGCGAACCCACGATGTGCCAGGCCAAATCGATCATCGATAGCCGGCATGACGTGTAAACGGCGCGTCACGCTGGCCAGCCGCGCTGGCTCGGCATTTCAAATTGACGGGATTGAATCAGGCGTTGCAGTACGCCGTATTCAACACGATAGGCCACATTAGTGAAAACTCCTTCCAGCCTCGACTTTCTTACGGAAGCGCTACGCCGCCTGCCTGGCGTCGGCCCCAAGTCGGCGCAGCGGATGGCCTACCATTTGATGCAGCATGACCGGGATGGCGCCGCCATGCTGGGCCGTGCCTTGACCCAGGCGGTCGACAGTATTCACCACTGTGCAAAGTGCAATACCTTCACTGAAAATGAAGTATGCGAGACTTGCCTGGATGCCGATCGTGATGCCAGCCTGCTGTGCGTGGTCGAGACCCCGGCCGACCAGTTGATGATAGAACAGACCCTGACCTACAAGGGTTTGTATTTTGTATTGATGGGCCACCTGTCGCCGCTCGACGGCATCGGTCCGCGTGATATTCACCTGGAAAAGCTGATTGGGCGCGCCACCGATGGCGTGGTCGCCGAAGTGGTATTGGCCACCAACTTTACCAATGAGGGCGAAGCCACCGCCCACTATATCGGCGAAACCCTGAAGGCGCGCGGCTTGAAGGTCAGCCGCCTGGCGCGCGGCGTGCCGGTCGGCGGTGAACTCGAATATGTCGATGCCGGCACCATTGCCCGGGCCATGTTGGATCGACGCGCGACCTAGAGATTCCGGGAAGTGATCGGGTGTCTGCCGCGGTAGTTCATCCCCCTGAAATGCCATTTCATCGCATTGTAGTTTGATGGCCGGAAAATGCGGGCGGCAATAAGATGCCGAGGACTGCAATCTCCGAACCTTTTTGCGAAAGAAAATTTAATGCCGGGCTCTCCAATTAATGCGCAGCGCGCCGCCTTATTCCGGGATCGCAGCTATCGCTGGATGATGATCGGAGCGGTGATTTCGATGATGGGCGACCAGTTCACCTTGCTGGCGCTGCCATGGCTCGTACTGAAGATGACCGGCGATCCACTGCAACTCGGGATCGTTCTCGCCCTGGCCAGCATCCCGCGTGCGCTTTTCATTCTGCTCGGCGGTGCACTTGTCGACAGGCACTCTCCGCAGCGGGTATTGATGTTGACCAAGTATGTCAACACGGCGTTGCTCGGACTACTTGCAGGGCTCCTCCTGACCAATGTATTGACGCTGTGGATGCTGTACGCATTGGCTCTGGCAATCGGGCTGGCAAGCGCTTTCAGCATTCCGTCTGGTACCTCGATGCTGCCGCAGGTAGTAAGACCGGAGTTTCTATCCATGGCAAACGGCATGATGATGACGCTGCGCCAGTTTTCCATGTTCGCCGGTCCGTTGCTGGCAGGAACGCTTATTGCCATTTTCGGCGACGGTTCTTCCGGAAAACTGGAAGACGCCAAAGGACTGGGTCTGGTTTTCCTGTTTGATGCGTTCACGTTTGCGGTGACGATCTGGACGCTCGGCAAAGTCGAGCTGTATCGTTCAGCCGAACCGGCCCCGCGTGGGATGACGCAACATGTGTTCAAATCGATCGCCGACGGTTTGCGCTACTGTTGGAATGACCAGCGGATGCGCGCCTGTTTCGTATATTGGGCCGCCGCCGCATTCTTTGTCAGCGGTCCGATCCAGGTCGCTATTCCGGTGCTGGCGAATCAATTGTCACATGGCGCGCTCTCGTTCGGTTCGCTCGTCGGCGCTCATGGCGCCGGCACACTGATCGGCACCTTGACAGTAAGCTTTGCTCCTCGCTTACGTATCGTCCGGGTCGGGCTGGCAATGCTGGTGATCGATGGCGTAATCGGCGCCTTGTTCATGCCGCTTGGGCAAATCAGTTCAACCCTGCAAGGCGCTTCGCTATTGCTGGTGATCGGCACTTTGACCGGCTTCCTGCAAGTCACGGTATTCACCTGGCTGATGCGGCACACGACGCCGTCCATGATGGGCAGGACGATGGCTTTGTTCATGTTTATCTTCATGGGCGTAGCGCCGATGTCGGCCGCACTGACCGGATGGCTGATGCGTTACGTTACGCTTGGCCAGATATTTGCCTGCAGCGGCGGAATGCTGGTTTGCCTAGTGGCGATCGCATTTAGCACCTCGCGCATTCGCACTATTTCGGATTCGTGCCCGGCCACCACGGTTGAGGCTTGACCATAAAAGGAATTTTCAGGGAAGTAAGAATTAACCATGAGCGACAGGGAAAAAACAAACGGGCCGCTGGCCGGCGTCAAGGTGCTCGAACTCGGCACCCTGATTGCCGGACCATTCTGTGCACGCATGCTGGCCGAGTTCGGTGCCGAAGTCATCAAGATCGAGGCGCCGGACGGCGGCGATCCGATTCGCCAGTGGCGCGTGCTCAAAGACGGCACGTCGCTCTGGTGGTCGGTACAGTCGCGTAACAAGAAAAGCATCACCCTCAACATGAAGGATGCGCGCGCCCAGGAAATCGCCAAAAAACTGGCGCTGGACGCCGATATCGTGATTGAAAACTATCGTCCCGGTGTGCTGGAAAAATGGGGTATCGGTTATGAAGACCTGAAGGCGATCAATCCGGCAGCCATCATGGTGCGCCTGTCCGGCTATGGCCAGAGCGGGCCGATGAAGGACTTGCCGGGGTTTGGCGCAATCGGCGAATCGATGGGCGGCATGCGCTACGTATCCGGCCATGCGGACCGGCCGCCGCTGCGGATCGGCATCTCGATTGGCGACTCGGTGGCAGCCATGCATGGCGTGATCGGCGCGATGATGGCGCTGCGCCACCGCGATGCCAGCGGCGGACGCTGGAATGGCAAGGTGGGCGCAGAATGCCAGGGCGGGCAGGGCCAGATGGTGGATGTCGCGCTGTATGAAGCGGTATTCAACATGATGGAGTCGCTGGTGCCGGAATACGACCATGCTGGCGTGGTGCGCGAGCGGACCGGCGGCGCGCTGCCCGGCATCGTGCCTTCAAATACCTACACCACCAGCGAAGGTGCGAACATTGTTATTGCCGGCAATGGTGATGCTATTTTCAAGCGCTTGATGATCGCCATCGACCGCGATGACCTGGCGAATGATCCGGCATTAACGCGCAATGACGGCCGCGTGCCGCGTACCGTTGAAATCGATGACGCAATCCAGGCATGGTGTGCGACCCGGACAATTGATGAGGCGTTGGCGATCTTGCAGCAGGCAGATGTGCCTGTAGGGAAAATTTATTCAGTCAAGGACATGATGGACGATCCGCAGTTTCTTGCTCGTAATATGTTTGAGCAACATGCCTTTGCCGATGGGACACCGATCAAGTTGCCGGCGATTACGCCCAAATTATCTGCGACGCCTGGCGAAACCCGCTGGCTGGGTCCGGCATTGGGAGAACATAATCAGGAAGTGCTGCAAGCACTTGGCTACGACGCACAGCAAATTGCGCAACTGCAGTCAGATAAAGTCATTTAAGAGATTGGTCATGGATAAAAAATTCTGGAAGCAATTTGCCCTTGCTCTGCTGGTGTTTTTCATGGGGTATCTGACTTTTAATCATCAACTTGTTACGCAGTATTGGAAATAGTGATAATGCCCTGACAAATAGGACGATTTGAACTGCCGGCATAATCATGCCTGTCGGTTTTTAATGGAAATTAACTGCAAGTTTTGTTTCTTTAAGTCATTAAATGCGATACAACTTATTACAATTTGACAGCATTTAATTGCTTAAATCCTGTTATCATTTAGTTAATAAATCGCTCCAGGGTAAGCTGTCCTCTATATTATAAAAATGACTAACATGAATCAGGCATTACAGACTGCACAAACCGCCACCGGGCCGCGCCGTTTCATCCTCGATATGATCGGGTTTTCAGCTGCTGAAAAAGCGATGCTGTCCTCGACCTTTCGTTTGACCGGCCGCCGTACTTTTTTCTATGCAGAAACGACGGAGCCGAATCAGCGCACCGATATCTATCTGGTCAATGGCGACAATGCAGAGGCATTGAAAGAATTGGCCGCACGCTCACCCAATGGCTATGCGCCGGCTGTGCTGATTGGCCGCACCCCGGTCGATATCGGCTGGCCGCGAGTGGAAAAGCCGATTCACTGGATGCGCCTGTTTGAACAGCTGGACACGGTCATGCAAGCCGCGCTGCAGGAACGCGCGCGTCGCCACACCGGCAATACCGACAAATGGGATGGACGCACCTTTCGTCGCGCCATCGATCAGGATGCGCCGCCGGAAGAAGTGTTCGTCGAGCCGAGCCCGGTGGAGTCGGTACTGGTGGTCGACGATAGTGCAACCGTGCGCGCCTTCATGCGCGCCAAGCTGGCGCCATTCCGCTTCGATGTGGATTATGCAGAAAATGGCGAGACTGCGATCGATATGGCGCAGTCCAAGGAATACACCTGCATTTTTCTTGACATCATGATGCCGGGCATCGACGGCTATCAGGTTTGCAAGCGCATCAAGTCCAGTGCCGCCACCAAGAATACCGCGGTGGTCATGTTGAGCAGCAAGTCGGGCACCTTCGATAAATTCCGCGGTAACTGGGCCGGATGCGATGCCTATCTGGGCAAGCCGGTCGCCGAGGATGAATTGCTGGCGACGATCGCGGAATTTTTGCCGAGCGCGCGCAAGGTGATGCAGGCATAGCACGGCGCATGCGACGATCCAAAAAAAACGGGACTAAGTCTCGTTTTTTTATGCGTAAATTTTAGCGGTTTTAGCGCAGCGCATCGACAAGCTGCTCCAGCTTTACCGCATCGGCGCAGAACTGGCGTATGCCCTCGGCCAGTTTTTCCGTTCCCATGGCATCGTCATTGAGCATCAGGCGGAAGGTTTTTTCATCCAGAGTCAGTTTTTGCAAATCGGCTGACTGCGCGGATTCCAGGCTCAGCTTGCGCGGGACCAGCGCATTCGACTCGGATAACTTTTGCAGCAGTTCCGGACTGATCGTCAACAGGTCGCAGCCGGCCAGTTCGATCAGCTGCGAAGTGTTTCTGAAGCTGGCCCCCATGACTTCAGTCTTGTAGCCGAACTTGCGGTAATAATCATAGATGCGCTTGACCGATTGCACGCCGGGGTCGTCGGCGCCGGAATATTCCTGGCCGGTCGATTTCTTGTACCAATCATAGATGCGTCCGACGAACGGTGAAATCAGTTGCGCGCCGGCGTCGGCGCAGGCAATCGCCTGCGGCAGTGCAAACAGCAGCGTCATGTTGCATCGGATGCCTTCCTGTTCCAGCACTTCGGCGGCGCGGATGCCTTCCCAAGTCGAAGCGATCTTGATCAGTACACGCTCGCGCGAAATATCGGCATTTTCATACAAGCCGATCAGCGTGCGGCCTTTGTCGATCGTGCCCTGGGTGTCGAAAGACAGGCGGGCATCGGTTTCGGTCGACACGCGGCCCGGGATCAGCTTCAGGATTTCCAGGCCGAACGCGACCAGCAAATGATCAATGATGTCGCCGGTGGCCTTGCTGCCATGCTCGCGCACCGCTTTTTCCAGCAGCGGCTTGTATTCATCCTTCTGCACCGCTTTCAGGATCAGCGATGGGTTGGTGGTGGCGTCGCGCGGCGCAAAGGCTTTCATCGACTGGAAATCGCCGGTATCGGCAACGATGGTGGTGTATTGCTTCAGTTGTTCGAGTTGGTTCATGATCGGAAATGGATTAGTTAGCTTTTTGGCCAAGCGCATATTGTACGCAATCTGTCTGCCCTATTGAAACTGCCTGCGCTTGTCCGGAATAAATCGATGATGGCAATAAGCTACAGGAAGGTATCGAATGGCATATCGATTTTCTGTAATGCCTTTTGCGCATTCAGCATTTTCTTGCGAAATTCCGGTCCGCGTTTCAGCGCCAGGCCCACGGCCAGGATATCGATCACCACCAGATGCGCTAGACGGGCCGAAATTGGCGTGTACGGATCGGTATTGAAAGATAGGTCGATCGGCACCAGCACGGTGGCCAGCTCCGCCAGCGGGGTGCCGCTAGGGACCAGCGCAATCACGTCGGCGCCACTTTTGCGAGCTAGTTGCACGCTGCCCAAAAGCGCGGTGCTGCCGCCACGCTGTGAAATCGCGACAACCGCATCGCCTTTTTTCAACAGCGAAGCTGAAATGCTGTGGATATGCGGGTCGGAATAGGCGACCGTCGGCACGCCTGAGCGGAAAAACTTGTGCTGTGCATCGGCGGCAATGATGCCGGAAGTGCCCTGTCCATAGAATTCGATCTTGTTGGCGCGCGCCAGGATATCCAGCGCACGCTGGATGGCGTCCGGTTTCAGGTTGTTGCGCAGATCGAGCAAGGTATTGATCGAGCGGCTGCAGATCTTGTTGACCAGATCAGCAGCCAAGTCGCCCGGCGCCAGGGTTTCATCGGCGCCGGGCAGGGCCAATGCCAGCGTCTGTGCCAATTTTAGTTTGAACTCATGCCAGCCATCGTAGCCGATGGCGCGACAAAATCGCACCACGGTCGGCTCCGATACTTGCGCATTCTTTGCCAGCGACGTGATATTTTCAGCGATTGCCAGCCCGGGGTTTTGTAACACGGCGAGCGCGACTTTTTTCTCCGATCTGGAGAGTGAATCGAGCTGAGTGCGAATCGAGTCTAGCAGCATAGGGGCTTACATCTCCGGCAAGGCTTCTTCGCGCCATTGCAAGCCATCGCGCCCGATCAGCGCGCTGGCGGCTGCCGGCCCCCAGGTGCCTGCGCTATACAGAATCGGCTCGGTCTGTTCCTGCTCCCAGAAATTCAGGATCGGCTCGACCCATTCCCATGCCGCTTCCAGTTCGTCACTGCGCATGAAAAGCGTGAGCTGGCCGCGCAATACATCGAGCAGCAGCCGTTCATAGGCTTCCATGCGCGGCATCTTGAACTGTTCGCGGAAATCCAGTTCCAGTTCAACCGGTTTCAGGCGCATGCGGTCACCGGGG
>JAKFFK010000234.1:0-12218 GCA_036675285.1 Paucimonas sp.
AATGGCGAGAATCAATGATAGTGCCGTTTCCTTGGTCAATGCATTCTCCTGTTGACTTGACCAAGTTTAACCTATCGCCATCTTGGAGCCTGTCCGAAATTTTGGCTTGGAGATTTCCTTGTGCCCGGAAAGACGTGATTCGAGGGCCGGCATGCTTGCAATGCCGGGCTGCCGTATGTCTTTTTATTCAAGCCCAGGCTGCCCGCCCCATAACGCGCCCCTCGCCAAATCGATATAGGTCAAGTACAGCCGCAGATCGAATTCGATCTGGTGGTATGCCGGTTCCATGTATTCGCACAGCTTGTAAAACGCTTTGTTGTGTTCCTTTTCTTTCAAATGCGCCAGCTCATGCACGACGATCATGCGCAGGAACGCGATCGGCACATTCCTGAACACGGATGCGACGCGGATTTCATGCTTGGCCTTGAGTTTACCGCCCTGCACCCGGGAGATGAAGGTATGGGTACCCAGCGCATGCTTGAGCACCTGGAGCTTGTTGTCAAAACCCACCTTGCTGATCGGCTCGGCATTGCGCAGGTAGGTGCTTTTCAGCTCCAGCACATAGTCATACAGCGCCTTGTCGGTGCGGATTTCATGCGCTGCCGTATATTTTTTCAACAGCACGCCGGCCAGTTTGTCTTGCGCGATCAAGCCCTGCACCTGTTGCTTCAAGTCTTCCGGATAGCCGGCCAGATATTTCATTTCCTGCACTTACTATCACCTGTTCCTGTTGCCTGCCCGTGTCGGCCAGCATGAAAATCGCGTCGGAGCTTGCTATTGCCTGCGGCAAGCAGACCTCAAAAAACCAGGCCTAAGCTTACCTGATTTTCACAAAGAAAAAGCGTGCGTAAAGTTCCATGAAGTGCTGGATTGCCGGATTCTCTTTCTTGTTTATAAAAATGATGAATTTATTATTTTGGCCAAGGTCAAATTGACTCGATCACGCCAAAAATATTCATCAGTCGTAATGGATCCTCTCATGACGGAACAGGTTTTACATTCACCTCCGGCGCCAACCGAAATTCCGGAACCGGTGCAACCGCAGCGGGAAATGGAACCGGGCCAGCAACCGGAGCCTGAGTTTCCTGACAATGACAATCCGAATACTCCGGACATCATTCCAGAGCCGTTCATTCCGGAAACCATCCCCGAACCGACGCCTGTCGAAGTGCCTCCGCTGACATGAACTTATATCTGGAAGGCCTGCGCAGGCATTGTCATTGATTTTAAAAATAACCTTCACATAAAAGCCCTTGTATTCCACGGTGTTGGCGATATCCGCCCAATGCGCATGTGAAAAATCCCGCCGAAGCGGGATTATGGGAAGTCGGCGTTAGCCAGGGTTTGCAATGCCGGGCTACGACAAAACAAGCTGGTCACAACCGGCCGCGAGAAAAGCCGATACCAGAATAAATGCGCTGATTTTTTTCATTTGAATCTCATTCCTTGAAAAACTGGTTTGCGCCGGTTTGCCTGCATAGGCGCCGGAAATCGATGCTCGATGCCATGCCCAGAGCCTGCGTCATGCAGACATGCTTGCGATTTTGGGCAAACCTGTATTGCCATACGGAAATGGCAATACAGGTCCATGGGGAAATACAGTCATTGCGCCGATCGATTCCGTGACACCAGATCACGCTTGTGAAAGCCAAGCGATGACCGGCGCAACACGGCGCGCCGGATGGCCGGCAAAGGTTTTGTCAAACTGACACGATCTGGTGTAATCTTCCTGCCAGGCATTCTTTGGCAAGCGGCTTGGCCGCCATACCGCGCCGATCATCGATTCTTTTGAAAGTACAGCCATGAATAAAAAAATATTGCTGGGTCTTCCTCTGGGGGGTATTGCGCTGGTGTCGGCGGCCTATGTCGGCACGGCTTGGTATGCGGGCAAACAGCTCGACACACACATGCAGGCGGGAATCACCGAACTGGCACGCAGCAATCCGATGGTGCAGATTTCCGACATCAAGGTCGAGCGCGGCATTTTCCGCACCCAGCATGAAATGACATTTGCTTTCAATCCCGATTGCATCGACACCGGCATTGCGCCAAAAAAACCGGAGATGCAAGCGCAACTCGACAAGATGAAAGTCCGCCTGCGCCATACCATCATGCATGGCCCGCTCAGCTTTGCCAATGGCATCCAGCCGGCACTGGCCGCTTTCCAGGGCCAACTGGTATTCGATCAAGCCACTACGCAGGAACTCAAGAAGGTGCTGGGCGACCAGCCGGTGCTGGCATGGCATGGCGTGCTGCAGTTTGACCGCAAGCATCAATTCAAGCTGCACAGCCCAGCCTTTGAACTGGATAAAAAAGGCGCCAAGATATCCTGGGCCGGCATCCAGGGTGAAGGTAGCGGCAATCTGCATGACCTGAGCTATCAGCTCAAGCTGCACGCGCCGAAGCTGGCGGTCAGCGCACTGGCAGCGGCGCCCGGAGCATCCGGCGATGCGCTCGTGGAAAACATGCACATGGTTGCCGAAGGCAGCCCCGGCGCATCCAAGGTCGGCATCGGCACGGCGTCGTTTGGCATCGACCGGATCCAGTTTACCGACACCAGGAAAAACGAGCGCGCCGAACTGTCCAAGCTGGCGGTCTTGGCTGATGTAAAGGAAAGCGGCGAATTCATCGACATGCAGATCGCCTACAAGATCGGCAGCCTGGTTGCCGGCGCCGAGCAAAAGAAATTCGGCCCGGCAGTGCTGGAAATCGGCTTCGAACATATTCATGCGCCGAGCTTGGTCGCATTGAACCAGAGCATGAACCGAATCATGTGTGCGAAGCCGGAGCAGAAACAGGCGATGACAATGGAAGTGATGCAACAGTGGAAACAGCTGGCGTCGACCATGCTGCAAAACAAGCCGGTGTTCCAGCTCAAGCAAGTCAAGTTCACGGCACCTGACGGCGAATTGAATTTCAAGGGGAAAATCAGCGTCGATGGCTTCCAGCCAGCCATGATCGATGACTTGCAGGCGGCAATGACTGCGCTACCCGGCGTGGTGCACATCGAGCTTTCCGGGAATGCGCCGGAAAAGCTGTTGATGTCATCGTTCCGTGAGTTCACTGTCAACCGCAGCAAGCATCAAATGATGCTGACCGGCGCAGGCGCTTTGCCGCCGGAACAATTGCAGGCGCTGCAGGAAAGTGCGGAACAAGGCGCAAGACAGCAACTGGGGCTGGCGATTGCACAAAACTTCATCAAGCAGGAAGGCGAGCAGCTGAGCTTCAACTTCAGCTTCAGCAAGGGTCAAGCCAGCTTGAATGGCGTGGCACTCGACTTGCCATTCCTGCCGCAAACAGCAGCCGCGCCGATGGCGGAAAATCCGGCGACACTGACTGCGGCGCCGGCGGCCAGCCAGTAGTCAAGTAGTCAGCGCTACTTGTGATGCCGCTGTGATGCGGCCTGGGTGCGGCAAGCCGAACGGATTGCCGCACCCATCAAGCAGCCACGCCAGCCGCCCGCAGCTGCGCGTCGAGGCAACTTCTGCATCCATCTGTGTCAATGCCGCTCGCCTAAGCGGAAGCGGCATGCTCGAATGAGCGTGCCCATGCAACGATGCGGCCGGCTTCCATGGCGCCGGCCTGGCGCGCCACTTCGCGCCCGTGCCGGAACAGCGCGAGCGTCGGAATGCTGCGGATGCTGTATTGGGTCGCCAGCGCCGGTGCCTTTTCAGTGTCCAGCTTGAGCAGCCGGATGCCGGGCTCAAGCTGGCGCGCAGCCGCTTCATAGGCTGGCGCCATCATGCGGCACGGGCCGCACCACGGCGCCCAGAAATCGACCAGCACCGGAATGTCATTGCGCGAAATATGTTTGGTGAAACGGACGCCGTCGACCGCGACCGGTTGCCCGGTGAACAATGCTTGCGCGCACTTGCCGCAATTTGGCTGATCCTGTAGCCGGCCGGGCTGCAGCCGGTTGACCGCATCGCAGTGCGGACAGACGATGTGCAAATTTTCACTCATGGAAATTCTCCTGAAAGCCGCGCGCCCCAGCTGCAGTTCTTCCTGCCCCTTGTGCACATCTTAAAAGCCCGCGCAGCCTTTGGCAAATCCAATCCATTGCGCGTCATTATTTGGATTTGCATATATCGACATGATGCTCAAGCGCCAACCATGATGCCAAGTACAGTGCCAAGTCTTACGGCGCAGGATCGATAACGGGATGACGGGAACGTAGCGAAGCCGCTGTTCGGACAGCGGCTCGGACAAGCGCCAAAAACGCAGCGGCCTGATACACCATCGATCAGGCCGCTGTCTTGCGCTAAGGCATGCGCACCATCGTGAATGTCTAACCGCCGGTGGCTGGGGTTGCCGGTGCGGCGCCACCGCCGCTTGGCTGCAACTGCAGCATGAGTTGCGCAATCAAGTCTTGCAACAGTTGTTCGACACGCTCTTGCTGCTCCGGCGACAGCGCCCTGCGCTGTATCTGGCCCCGAATTTCACCTTCCGGGAAGGTCGGGCTATGCACATTGAAATAATACTCAACATTGCCGGCTCTTAGCTTATCTTCCTGCTCCTGGGTCAGTGTCCCGCGCGCTTCCCACACCACGCTGCCGGGCTCCTTGGTCAAGGGGATCACGATTGGCCCGCTGACACCGGGCGGCCCTTCATGGATATGCGCGGCATTGTCGGCAACACCGCTGGACACGACTCTTGCATGATAACTGCGGTCGTTGGGATCAAAGGTGAAAATGCCGAGACCTTGGCCGGGACTGGCATTTGGCGGCACTTCTTCGGCGCCGCTCAGGTTAGCGGAAAACACCAGCGGCAAGGAAACGTCGCCGCCGCACGAAGCCAGTAGCGTCAATGCAAGCAGCGCTACCCATCGGGAAATAAATAATTGAATGCTGGAGAATTTCATGGCAAGACCTCAGGAGTAATGAATGAAAGCACTCCCTGCACGCCACGAATCAGCTGAGCTGCCGCTTCAATTGCACGTAACTCGCCAACTCTCTTGTAAGAGCAGACTGCGTCTGCCTGTCATGTGAATTCATGCTAGCACCCGCTCCGGCAAACCGCAAGACTGTCTGGCGCACGCCGGGCATGGCGCCGATGCGCGGTGTCGCGTTAACCGCACAACGTAATCCGAGTCTACCCGCAGTATCGTGCAGCATCGTGCAAGGCAGCCCTGATGCGCCGACCAGCGACGATGATCCGGCGGTGTGCTGTTGCTGCAGGTGGAATTGCATGGCTGCATGCATGCGCCCGCATAAGAAAACCCGCATTCCGCTGGCGCCATTCTCCAAGCATTGATGTACATCTAACAGGCTATGCATCCGGTTTGTTAGATTTGCCTGGGGCTGCCGGCAAACCATCATCGCCACGCGCCATTACATGCGCGCGTCGGCTGGCAGGTCGGTTGCCGAATTCATCGCATCCGTCGTTTCGCTATCCGCACAGGCAAGTGCGTGCAACAGGCGCCCGTGATGCTTCAATGCCGGGCCAGCTGGTCCGAAGTGGTCTGATATGTGTCGTTCATGAATGTCGATCGCGGCCAGGATGGGCGCGCAGCTGTTGGCTGACACAGAAAAGGAATCGTTGCATGGATGCCTTACTTCTTTCCAGGATACAGTTTGCCTGGCTGATCGCTTTCCATATCCTGCTGCCGGCCTTCACGGTCGGCCTGTCCTGCTATGTCGCCACGCTGGAAGTGCGTTACTGGATTACCAAGAACGATACCATCCGGCGTCTGTCGGCATTCTGGATCAAGATCTTTGCGATTTCATTCGGCATGGGCGTGGTTTCCGGAATTGTCATGCCGTTCCAGTTCGGCACCAACTGGAGCCGTTTTTCAGACGGCGCGTCGAATGTGATCGGCTCGCTGCTGGCATATGAAGTCTTGACCGCGTTTTATCTGGAAGCGGCCTTCCTGGGCGTGCTGCTGTTCGGCAGAAAACTGGTGCCGCCATGGGCGCATGCGATGTCGGCGGTGCTGGTGGCACTGGGCACGATCCTGTCGTCATTCTGGATTCTGGCAGTCAACAGCTGGATGCAAACCCCGGCCGGCTATGAAATCATCGATGGCCGCTATTTCCCGACCAGCATGTTCGACGTGATCTTTACGCCCTCCTTTCCCTACCGGCTGGCCCATACCGTCACCGCATTCCTGGTGACGACCGCATTCGTGATCCTGGCTGTCGGCGCTTATTATCTGCGGCACGGCCGCGCGATTGCGGAAAGCAAGATCATGATGCGCATGTCGCTGCTGTTTCTGACCGTGATGGTGCCGCTGCAAGTGTTGATCGGCGACTTGCATGGCATTAATTCGCTGCAGCATCAGCCGGCCAAGGTGGCGGCGATGGAAGGCTTGTGGGAAACCGGTCGCGGCGTGGCCGCCTCGCTGTTTGCGATTCCCGACCAGGACGCAGAAAAAAATCATTTCGAGATCGCCATTCCAAAGCTGGCCAGTCTGTACCTGACGCATGATATCGACGGCGAAGTCAAAGGCTTGAAAGAATGGCCGAAAGAAGACCGGCCGCCGGTGGCGATCGTGTATTTCGCCTTCCGCATCATGGTCGGGATTGGCGTGCTGATGCTGCTGACCGTGATCACCGGCCTGGTGCTGTGGCGACGCGGGCGCCTGTTCGACACCCAGTGGTATCTGCGGCTGTGCACCTGGTCCGGCGCCGCCGGCTTCATTGCCGTGCTGGCCGGCTGGACCACTACCGAAGTCGGGCGCCAGCCATGGGTCATCTATGGCTTGATGCGTACAGCAGACGCGGTCACACCATCGCTGACGGTGTCTGACGTGGCGATTTCGCTGGCGGCCTATGCGCTGGCGTATCTGGTGATTTTCGGCGGCGGCTTCATTCTGCTGCGCCGCCTGGTGCGGATCGGCCCGGCGCCGGCCAGCGACAGCGAATCCTTCGACGACATGGGTCGGCCGATGCGTCCGCTGTCGGCGGTCACCGATGCGGCCGACGGTCCCTTGACAAGCAAAACCACAGGAGTCACCGATGTCCCTTGACCTGGTGCCGTTATGGGCGGTGATCCTGTCGATCGCCGTATTGATGTATGTGCTGCTCGACGGCTTCGACCTGGGCGTCGGCATCCTGTTTTTGTTCCGCAAGAATGATCAAGACCGCGATCTGATGGTAGCCTCGGTCGCGCCGATCTGGGACTTCAATGAAACCTGGCTGATCCTCGGCAGCGGCGGCTTGCTGGCGGTGTTTCCGCTGGCATTCGCGATCATCATGCCGGCGGTGTACTTCCCGATTCTGGTGATGCTGCTGGGCTTGCTGTTTCGCGGTGTCGCGTTTGAATTCCGCGATGTGCCGCATGCCAAAAAATCCGTCTGGAACGCCGCGTTTACCTATGGCTCGCTGCTGGCCACCTTTGCCCAGGGGGTGGTGCTGGGTAATTTCATCGTCGGCTTTCCGGTTGCCGGCCGCGCCTTTGCCGGCACCAGCTGGGACTGGATTGCGCCGTTTCCATTGCTGACCGGACTGGGGCTGGTGGTCGGCTACGCGCTGCTCGGCTCGACCTGGCTGCACATGAAGACGCAGGGCGCATTGCAGCAGTGGGCGCGCGACATCTCGCACAAGCTGCTGTTTGGCTTGCTGGCCTTTATCGTCATGGTCAGCATCTGGACGCCGCTGGTGGACGCGCGCATCAATGCGCGCTGGTTCAGCATGCCGAATATCCTGTATTTTGCGCCGGTGCCGATCCTGACGGCGGTGCTGGCCTGGCTGCTGTGGGACTCGTTGCGCAAGAACCGAGATGTGCTGCCGTTCCTGTGCACGATGGGGCTGTTTTTCCTGGCGTTTACCGGACTGATCATTTCACTCTGGCCATTCGTTGCGCCGCCATCGATTACCTTGTGGGATGCGGCGGCAGCGCCGATGTCGCAGCAGTTCCTGATGGTCGGCACGATGTTCCTGTTGCCGGTGATTCTGCTTTACGTGTTCTGGTCTTACTGGGTATTTCGCGGCAAGGTGCGCGCCGATATCGGCTACCATCATTGAGCGCTTGCGGCGCCGGTATTGCGCCGGGCCGGCCGTTCATCGATTGCCGGTGTGGCCGGCGACATGAGGGAACATGCCGCCAGTGCTGGCTGGCTTGGCCGGCAGAGCGCGGCTACAGTGCTTTGGCGGCGTCGCCGTTGCGCGCGGCCAGCGTCTTGTTTTTTTCCGACAGCACCTGGATCAGCCCGTCGATACCGCTGCGGTTGATTTCCGAGGAAAAGCTGCTCTTGTAGGTTTCGCTCATCCACACGCCCAACACATTGACGTCGTAAATCTTCCAGCCATCCGGCGACTTGGCCAGCCGATAACTGACGCTGATCGGCTCGGCGCTGCGCTGCGGGCGCCGCACCTTGAAACGCACCACGACTTCGGTAGCATCAGGTTCGGCGCGCAAGGGCAGGAAATCCAATGGGTAACCCGGCTTGATCTGCGACATGGCGCCGGCATAGGTGTACAGCAGCAAGGTGCGGAATTCGCTGACCAGCTGTTCTTTCTGTTCCGGCGTGGCGGCACGCCAGTGACGGCCGACCGCCAGCGCGGTGGCGCGTCGGAAATCAGCATGCGGCAGGATTTTTTCCTTGACCACCGCCAGGATGCGCTGACGGTTACCGGCCTGGATTTCCTTATCGCTGGTTGCCAGTTCGATGATTTCCTCGCTGACGCGCTTGACCAACGCATCCGGCGCTTCCTGGGCGAGCGCGAGGCTGGCAAATGCTGATGCGGCAAACAACATCGCGGCCAGCGCGGCTATGCCCAAAGTAAATTTTTTCATTGCATGTCTCCTGCTTGTGTCTGGCACTGTGCGCCAAATCGTTGCCACGTGGCTATGCCACCTGGCGGTAAAATTTCACGGCTGAAATTGTTGCTATTGTCACCGGCAAACCCTGTCAGGATTGACCGCTTGCAAAGGCGGCATGGAATACTGCAGCGCTTGATTGAATGTCATGCGGATCTAGTCAGGAACCATGCACAATCCGAACTCCGCTTTCGCGTATTGTGGCATGCATTGGCGGGATTTCCTTTATTGCGTGTTAAACATGACTGCAGGGTGAGTGCATATATTTCCCTGGTGCACTACATTACCTGCGATTGCGGACATGGCCGTGAGCGGATCCCGCAGTATGCAGCAATTTGCCGATTATTTGGATATGCTTGCAAACATGCCGATAATTGCCATCCATTCTGGAACAGGCTGCCTGGCCGCAGGTCGCACCGAATAAATAATGTACCGAAACAATCCTCTGCAAACTGAACCGGAGCATGGCGCACGTCCTGGGTCGAAGCGCGGCAAATCCATGCTGGTCGGCATCGGACTTTCGCTATTGCTGCATGCAAGTGTTTTCTGGTTGCTGAGCGCGCAGATGCTTGCGCCGGACCTGACGCCACCTGCCGACCAGGAAACGCGGCTGACCGTCAGCCTGGCGCCGCCGGGACAGCCAGCACCGCCGCAAACAGTTGCCCAGGTGCCGGCAGTGCCGCAAAAGCCGCCAGCCAAACCTGCAGCCACGCGCAAGCCTGCCCGCAAGCCAGTGCCGGCTCCCCGGCGTGATCGCGCGCAGCCGGCCGAAACGCCGGCCGCAGTGCCTCACCAAGAGTCTGCGCAAGCCGATATCCTGCCATCGGATGATATGTTTACGCATCTTCAAGCGGCCAGAAAGCGCCGCGCGGAGGCCAGCGCGCAAGCGGCCATGAATCAACCGATGCCGAAAACCCAGGCGCCGGCACAAGATGACAATCGGATTGCGCTTGCCAATATCGCGACATCGTTACAACGCGCCGGGCGCGCAGACGCAGCTGATTCCGGCGGCGTGTTCCAGCTGCGGCGTGTCGGCTACCGCGATGCCGAAGTATTCTTTCGCGGCTGGAGCACCGATGCCAAAAGAGACCGCACACGCCTGCTGACCGTCGAACAGGGTGCGGAAACCGATATACAGACTGCGGTGGTGAAAAAGATGATCGAGGTCATTCGCGAAGAAAGGTCCGAGGATTTCACTTGGGACTCGCGGCGGCTCGGCAAAGTGCTCACGCTGAGTGCCAGGCCGCAGGACAGCGCGGCGCTCGAGCAATTCCTGATGCAGGAGTTTTTCCCGCAGCATGCGCCTGGTTAAGCCGGCCGACGTAACCAAAGCGCAGCCGGCAGGGCCGGCAAAATATTTTTTCTGCGGCATGCTATTGCTACGCTCCACAAAGACTGGACCTTGATGATCCAATACTGTTTGCTGCTGCTGGTGTTTCTGGCCGGATGCGCGGCGCCGCCGGCCCGTACGCCTTCCGTGCCGGCCGGCGCTGCATACACAGACTGGTATCGGCAAGCCGAATCATCTGGCAAAAAGGTCTGGCGCATCGATGCGCAACAATCGCTGATCGCCATCATCGTGCGCCGCGGCGGCCGCCTGGCGCGGCTCGGACATGACCATGTCGTCGCAAGCCGCACGCTTGCCGGACTGGTCGCTCCTGACGATGGCCGCGCCGATGTGCATTTCAGGCTCGAAGACATGACGGTCGACGAGCCTGATTTACGCCGTGCCGCCGGCTTCGATGCCGAGCTGCCGCAGGATGCCATCGCGGGCACACGCCGCAACATGCTGACCAAGGTACTGGAAGCGGAACGCTTCCCGGTAGTCTTGCTGCATGCCGAACGGATCGCACACGACGATGCAAGACTGCGGCTGACAATCACCCTGCATGGCGTAACGCGCACACTCGAGGTGCCGACGCAGATCGAGCGCCGTCAACATGGCTTGACGGCGAGCGGCACAGTCAGCCTGCTGCAAAGTGATTTTGGCATCACGCCGCTGTCGGTACTGGGCGGCGCGCTGCAGGTGCAAGACCGGATCGACATGCGGTTTACGATCGTTGCCCGCGCAGTGCCCGGCTAAGAAAACCGGCCACCGCCAAGAACAGCTCCTGGCAGTGGCAGAATCCGCACAGGACGTGCTGCCATTATGCAATGACATTCCCGATCCGCTGTGCTCGACGGGAGGAACGAATCTTGCCGAATGCCGTCCAATCGCATGCTGGCTTTTTTGAAGGATCGATCACATGAAAAGATTATTATTGGTGCTATGGCGAACCAGCCGCGCTGATTTGCGTCTTGCCTGGTATGCATTGCGGCATCCGTCGCGACCGGCCTGGCTCTTGCCGGGTTTGTGCCTGCTCGGCTTGTACGCAGTGTCGCCGGTCAGCTATGTGGTGCCCTTGCTGGGCGTGGTCGACGACTTGGTGGTGGTGCCACTGGCTCTGCACGCGTTGCTGAAACTGTTGCCGGAACCGATACGCGTCAGCAGCTACCGGCGCACCATGCGGAGTTGAAAACACCGCCGGCACGCCAGGTCAACCAGTGCAATAACCGCCGACGGCCGCGCTCTTGTAACGATCGTGTTCGGCGGGCTGGTGGGACGCCACTCCTGCCAAATTAAGTATTGAACGGCAAGCTGCTCATTCAATGCGCCGTGACTTGATTTGAATGCTTGCGCTACCCATGCCAGAGAAACTGGCTGAAATTATTGCATGTCATTCTCACCTTGCCGATCGGCAAGCTGCAATCCGCAATCCTTCTTTACTTTGACATATAGAGACTACAGCGCTCTGCCTGGTTCAGCAGCGGCGCCACATCCTGTATCAGTTGATTACCTTTTCCAAGCCAGGCTAACTGCCTACTCACAGATAAATCAGGTATAGCACGGCAGCTCTTCCAGCAAGGAAACAAGCTGTTAATAAATCAACACGCATGTTAAATTGGCACTTTGCAATTTATAGCAAGACATGCCCAATGCGGCCGCAAATTACCTCCATTGAAGTGCCGAACATCAGCACGCTCGGCCATGAATTGCACGACGCCTATTTTTACGATTGCTATCGGCTAGCGATTGATTCGGGCCGACAGTCAGCACTCGAACTCTCGCTGAAGCTCCTATCTAGGTCGCCAGCATGGGTGAACTTCCTCATGGGCGTGCGCAATACGGTAGTGGCCTGGGTTGGCCTGAAGAATCTCGGCCATCTCAATGCGATTGATCCGACCAAGCCGGCTGGCAGCTATCGGATTGGCGACCGGATCGGTATCTTCTCGCTGCTCGCGCTATCGGACCAGGAAATCATCCTTGGCGATTCAGACAAGCACCTGGACGTCAAAGTCTCGGTTTGCAAGATGACGGATACCACCGGACCGTCGATCGCCGTTTCGACGGTAGTCCATGTTCACAATCGGCTCGGACGCTTGTATATGTTCTTTGTCGCACCGGCCCACAAAGTGAT